>CAJUKM010000013.1 GCA_910587535.1 uncultured Bacilli bacterium | reverse complement strand
ATAGTCGTTTTTCTACTTTTTTTCACAAATTTCCGGTTTCTACTTGTAATTTAGCCCACAGTATTGATCAGCTGAGGTCATTTTAAGAGTTTTTCATATATTTTTTTCGCTATTCTAACGACGGCTTCTTCACTATAGCGGTCGGCGACTGTCTCCATGTATTTTTTATCATAAAATAGATAATTCGAGATAACGGTTCTTATCGCTCTAGCCATATCTTCTGGATCGTTCACGCGACACACTTCTCCACATTTAGAATCGACGAATTCTGTCGGTCCTAAACAATTTGTAGTAATCACAGGAATGCCTGAAGCCAATGCTTCTATTCCAGGTATAGCAAAACTTTCTATTTCGCTACTTATTAAAAGTGCATGAGCATCCATTAGGTACGGTGGAATTTCTTCTTTATTTTTTCTTCCTAAGAACGTCACATTTTTTTCTATTCCATATTTTTTTGCATCATTCTTGTATTGTTCTTCTAGAAAACCGTCTCCTATGATCGTCAAATGGATACGTAAATTATCTTCGATTAAAATTTTAATCGCTTGAAATGCTATGTCGAGTCTTTTTCCTTCTCTAAGAGCACAGACCATCATAAGTTCGAACACTTTATCGACTTTTCTCGTCTTATGATTTTTAAAAATATCCGTATTTACTTGGTTCGGAATAACTGAACATTCGTCTGTATACTTCAGCGCTATTTTTTTCATGTAGTTACTAACGGTCGAATAATGTGCGTTTTGTAGTACGAATTCACCATATTTTTTATATGGTTCGTCTTTAAAGAATCTCTCTAGTTTTCCGCCATGCTCTGTCACTACTACAGGAATCCCATATTTTTTTCCTAATATGCACGTAGCGTATCCTGCAGGTACAGTCACTTGAGCATGTAAGATATCTGGTTTGGGGTTATTTTTTAAATAATCCTTGAACGCTGATTCTAATTTTTTAGTATATGCTTTAATTTGTAAATCAAATGAAATCGGTCTCAAGTTTAACATTTTATATCTATATACTTTGTAATTTTCTTCTTTATCTACCACTTTTTTTTTGGACAAAATGTAACTTAGAGGTTTAGAGAGACGAGATCTTTCTATAAAAAGCATATTAGCTTCGATGCCATATTTGTTTAAAGCACAGGTGTATTCTTTATGATAGATGCCCATCAATTTATCTTCTCCACAAGGATACCAAGTAGGTACTACTAAAACTTTCATATCTTATAGTTAGTCCCTTCATTTTCATTTACAATATCTAAACAGTGTTTCATGATATCTTTTCTTCCTCTTTTTGATAGCACTTGGACGAGATCGTATCCAGCACGCCTGTTGGCTTCTATGAACGTTCCTCCATCATTTGTAACTGCAACATCCCACCCTATTGCATGGATGTGGTCACTATTTAGAGATGCTTCTAAAACGAGTTTCTTTATCTTGTTCCAGTTAGGTATTTGGTATCCATCGAATTTTATCTTAGACTTAGGATGGCTATCGAAGTATTCGAGTTTTTTATTGAAAGCTTGTCCTACTAGCTCGCCAGTTTTAATGTTTACCAATACTGCCATGCCACCTTGATGAAAATTATCGACTGAAGCTTCCCCATTGCCGAAGCGCATTCCTGCAAACAGTATTTCACTTTTGCCATTATATGAAAAAGTCATTATCCTAATCGTATTTACACTCGTATCGCAAATCTTAGCTATATCAGGGTGTTGTATAACATATTCTTCTAGAAATAATCGTTCTTTTTTAATACGTTCATAAAAGCTTTTAATATCTGTGATATCTTTAGAACACATCTTTTCTACATTATGTCCACCGAGACCATCGTAAGGCTTAATCATGAAATATTCATGTTTTGAGAGAAATTCTTTTAATTTATCTTCTCCTTCGTCGACAAAAAAATCTCGAGATATGTATTTTTTAAAATTCTTTAGAAAGTTCGGTTTATAAGAAAATTCCGACTTATATTTCGAAGGACTTACTATCTCATAAAATTTATCTTGGTCTTTAATAGATACGTATTCTAAGAGTTCTTCTTTAGTTTTATCATATAACTCATAGTTTAGAAAGTCGCTATAACCGCATCCGAGGACTCTAAAGGAGTTCAAAAACTTAAAACGTAAACTCCATATATTTTTACCAGTCTTTTTACTTATTTTTTTTAGATTTTGGTCAAATCTTTTAAGATTTCCTTTTAAAGCATAATCTATTATACTCATTTAGACCACCCGTTTCTTTTTAGATTATATCAAAATTAGTCGATATTTTAAATAAAAAAAGCCTAGATCACCATGTTTCTAAGCTATATTTGTAAATTGTATGTCTATAATTGTTTAAATACCGTTCTTCTTTTTAATTTTACAATGGCATATATGCATAACGACGTCATTATTATAATTGCTAATCCTATAGAAGTTCTTCCAGTCTGAGGATTTTTGACTGTGGTACTTGGCGACCCCGTCTTGGCACTTAATGGTTCACTCATCAAACCGTTAATTCCTACTTTATATTTATAAATAGTGTTGGGATTGAGTCCCAAATCTGTATATATTCCGTCGCAAGAGATAGTTTTAATTAATGCAAAAGATCCATCGTTAGTAGATCTATAAATGTCACAAAGTCCCGATTTATCGTATGTAACTTCTAGTGTTACAGAATAACTGTTAGAATTAACCAGTTTTAATGATGGTAACTTAGGTTTATTCGGCGTTTCTGGATTATTCTGTGTTAAGTCACTCGACTTTATTTTAAAATTTTCAAAATCTAGTTTGAAACTCTTTAAATAATCTGTGTTATTTCCAGAGTAAATTGCACTTATTAGTTCTATTCCTTCATTTTGAAAAGAATAGTTTAAAAAATCTATATTATCGACGAGGACATCATATCCATTTTTAGTGATCGCCATTTTAATAAAAGTATATATGAGCATATCATCTGCCAAAACCTGTTTTATAAAAGTGTTAAGGTCATTATAATCTGATGCGTCTATGTTATACGACAAAATATTATTTTTAAAAGTAAAGTTGGAAGTTGTCGAATGGCCATTTTCAGTCAAGGTGATCGAGAACTTCTCTTTGTCTACATCTATTTTTATGTCTTCGTAAAATTGGTTGTTTTCGCCGATTACTTTGTAAAACTCTGTTTTTTTAAATTCGTCTATCAACTCTGAAAGTTCTTTACTTATTTCATCTTCTGGATTTGTGGGCTTTTCTGTTTCGTCTGGTTCTTTTTCTGGATCTGGGTCTTCAATACTCGAAACAGGGAATCTATCTAAGTCTACTGTCATTCCAACTAGGTATTCGGTTACGTGTTCCGTTTCCTCATCTATTTTGCTATAATAATCGAACTTTATTCCGTTATCTTCGATGTTTCCGTTATATGGAATAGAAGAAGGTGAAAAATCATCTTTGCCATTTGCTTTAGCAATGGCTTCTAAAACTATCATTATCCAATCACGATCATTACTCACCATAGCTAAGTCTATAGAATCTAGTCCCGATTTCAATTCATAAAATAATCGGTTGTGTTCATAATCGCGATCGAACTCTGTCTCGTATGTTTTTCCATTTACATTTGTCCTGAATAAAAAATAATCTGTTCTATTTTCAAATACAGTTGATGATTCGTTAACTCTATTTTCGATTATTGTGGCCACTTCTTCCATCGTAGCGGCAAAGATGTCTTTATATCCTATTAGTGAAATAATTACGATGATAAAAAATATACTCGATTTCCTCATAAATGCCTACTTTCTTATTCTTTTTTATATTTTATCATAAGATCTTTAAAAAAACAGAAAAAAGTTTTTTCCTGCATTTTATTTTGAAAGCATTTCGCATATTAGATTACTTATTTCAGTTGGATTTTCAATAGGTAATCCTTCTATTAAACGTGCTTCAGAATATAGTATTTTAGTATACTTTTTTAATTCTTCTTTATCAGTTTCGTAAAGATCTTTAAGCTTTTGGGCTATTGGATGATCTTTATTTACTTCTAGAGTCATTTCTGCGTGGATGTGTTCGTCTGTTGGCATCGCATTGATAACTTTTTCCATTTCTATCGACAAATTTCCCTTACTTGTCAAGCAAACAGGGTGATTTTTCAGTCTATTTGTAAATTTTACATCTGAGACTTCTGAAGCCAATGTCTCCTTCATAAGTTTGAATAAAGAGGCCGATTTTTTATTTTCTTCCTCGAGAGCTTTTTTATCTTCTTCACTATCTAAGTTTACATCTTCTTTTGAGATGTTTACAAATGCTTTACCGTCATACTCTCTCAACATTTGAAGAGCAAATTCGTCGATATAGTCTTTTAAATATAATACTTCGAGATTTTTCTCTTTAAAGTTTTCTACCTGTGGAAGTAAGTCGATCTTGTCGTATGTCTCACCAGAAGCATAGTATATTTTGTCTTGTCCATCCTTTAAATTTTCGACGTATTCTGCTAAGGTAATCATGCTCTTTTTTTCAGAAGAATAAAAGAGCAAAAGATCCTTTAAATCATCCTTGTACATTCCATAGTCATTATAAACACCAACTTTTAATTGGAGGCCGAAGTTTTCGAAGAATTTTAAATATTTCTCTCGGTCGTTTTTAAGCATATCTTCCAGTTCTTTTTTTATCTTTCCCTCGATCGATTTCGAAATGAGAGTGATCTCTTTATCTTCTTGTAGAATTTCTCTCGAAATATTTAAAGATACGTCTGGACTGTCAACTAATCCTTTTACAAAACTAAAATGATCTGGTAGGAGTTTTGGACATTTATCCATTACTAGGACTCCGTTTGAGTAGAGAGATAATCCCTTTTCATAGTCTTTTCCATAAAAGTCGTATGGTGTGTGACTAGGAATGAAAAGTAATGAT
Organism: uncultured Bacilli bacterium; assembly: GCA_910587535.1. Classification (GTDB taxonomy): domain Bacteria; phylum Bacillota_I; class Bacilli_A; order RF39; family UBA660; genus RUG11867. The sequence goes on along the minus strand of CAJUKM010000013.1, from coordinate 24,396 downwards.
GTATATGTGCATTTTCCTTCTACACTGTTTCTAAACACTCTTTGTGGTTTTTCGTAGTCGTAATATGTGTCCGTGTAAAAATTAGAATATTCTTCTTCAGTTACTTCTGAAGGATTTTTCTTCCATATAGGCATCATACTGTTTAAAACTTCTTCTTTTTCCACATCTATGTATTCATCTTTGCTACCCTCTTTTAATTCGTGAGAAGTTTTATTCATTTTGATAGGATAAGTTATGTAATTTGAATACTTTTTAACTATTCCATCGATTACGTATTCATCCAGATATCTACTATACTCATAGTCATCTGAGTCATCTTTTAGATAGATAATTATGTCAGTTCCGAATGTATCTTTTTCACTTTTTTCTATCGTGTATCCATCTACTCCATCACTAGACCATTTATAAGCTTCATTAGATCCATATTTTTTAGATATTACTTCAATTTTGGCCGCTATCATGAAAGCAGAATAGAATCCGACGCCAAATTGTCCTATAACATCTATTTCTTCTCTGTTTTCTTTCTCTTTTTTGAATAATAGTGAACCACTTTCGCAGATAGTACCTAAATTGTGATCCAGTTCATCCTTACTCATACCGATACCATTATCGCTTATCGTTATGGTCTTTTTCTCTTTATCGAGGAGCAACTTTATGGAAAAATCGTCTCTGTCGATTTCGACTTTGCTATCTACTAGTGACTCGTAATACAGTTTGTCGATCGCATCAGACGCATTGGAAATCAACTCTCTTAAAAAGATATCTTTATTCGTATATATAGAATTTATCATGAGATCTAATAATCTTTTCGATTCAGCTTTAAATTCTTGTTTTTTCATCATATTCCTCTTTTCTTATAAACTATATATACCACCGTTTTTGGCACATGTCAATATCGAGTGCTAAAAAAGAGCTTTTGTTGGAAGCTCTTTTATTTTTTTACCTTGCGCATATTAGGAAATTTCTCTCTAAAGTATTCATCATCGAAATACTTATCATAAATTCTTCCTATATTGGTAAACGGTTCTATGTCGTTTTCTCTACATATTTTTCTTGCAAAAGCTGACCACGATATGACGACGTCTATAGTGATGATGATAAATACAAAAGAAGTCGCTCTCTTTAAAATTCTTTTAGGTATCTTATCTATGATTTTTACTATTAGAGGGTATATCAAGTATATAAAGATTACACCTATGAAACCCCAAGCAATCATGTAAAGAATGGTCGTTCTTCCACCAATATTGAGCATTTTGTGTGAATAGTTCCACGATATAGTACCTGTAAAAAACTCCTGAATAAAGCTCAAAGAATACTCCACTATCCCGCCGAGAATGAATGCTTTTAAAAATGTCCTAATCCACGATTTCTCTTTTTTCTTAAGACATATGGCTAATACCACCGCACCTATTCCATATACGGGGCTTAATGGTCCCCAGAAAAGCCCTCTTCTAGGTGAGAAGTTGAATATCCCATAATGTCTAAAATACCATATTATATGTCTTATTTCCTCGAAATAAGCCCCAAAAATGGATCCAATTATGAAAATCCAGAAAAGTATAATAATATTATTTGTATTGTCCTTTTTTACTTCGTTCATAAGACAACAAACCCCTTTAATGCCCATAGTATAGCACGTTTGATATATATTGTATATAAAATTTTTTTTTGTTAAAATAATTCAAGTGATGTTTATGAAAGCAATCGGCTTAATCTGTGAATATAATCCTTTTCATAATGGCCATTTGTACCATATTAAAAAGATAAAAGAGATGTATCCAAATCATGTCTTAGTTTTAGTCTTGGGCGGTTATTTTTTAGAACGAGGAGATGTATCCTTGATGAGCAAGTGGAATAAAACGAAAGTAGCCTTAGATTTTGGAATAGATTTGGTTTTAGAGCTACCTTTGTTATTCGGAGTCAACTCGAGCGACTTCTTTGCAGAATATGCCGTATCCATACTAAATAAAGCACATGTCGATAAAATTGTATTCGGAAGCGAGTCCGACGATGTCGAATTTTTAAAAAGTATTGCGAGAAAACAGCTAGAAAGAAATTTTAGTGATTCGGTTAAAAAGAATCTCAGTGCCGGTAACAATTATCCTTCTAGTTTAGCGGCTTCTCTAGGAGTAAAACTTGACAGCAATGACATTTTAGGTGTTTCCTACATAAAGGCGATCGAAAAGCTCGGTGCAAAAATAGAGCCTATTACGATAAAGAGAACTAATAGTTTTAACGACATTAAAAGCTCTGATACAGTTGTAAGTGCTCAAAATATAAGAGAGCGTCTTGCTAATAAAGAGGACATAACTAAATATATTCCCAAATATGACAAGAACTTGTTAAACGAAGTTAATTACGGTAAATTCTTTGAGCTTTTAAAATATAGAATAATGACAGAAAAAAATTTGGAAAGATTCCTAGGTGTAGATGAAGGATTGGAGAATAAACTAAAAAAAGAGATCGTACAATCTAACAACTACCGAGAATTCTTAGATAGAATCATCTCCAAGAGATATACTAGATCACGTCTTAAAAGAATGTGTGTTCATATACTCTTAGGTATTTTAAAAGAAGATATGAATGCAACTTTAGAAAAAGCTAAAATTCTAGGATTTAGCAAATTAGGACAAGAGTACTTAAGAGAACTTAAAACAGAAGAACTGGCGTTTAGAATCGATACGAGAGCAAATGATATAGAAAAAACTTCTTCTATGGTATATTATATTTTAACTTCCGATAAAAGTGTATTTTTAGAAAGTTGTAACAAGCCTATTCAAAGGGGGATTTAAAAGGGATTTATGGATACGAGAATCATTTACATTAGGGGCCTATGGTCACACGACATAGCAACAGCTTGGATTAAAAACAAATTAGAAGACTACATTTCTATTCCTGTTGAACTTTTCGATTATCACGATATTCTAGTAGATAATATCGATACTGGCACTTATCTTTCGAGAGTAGTAGAAAAGTTCTGTGATTTATATCCCTTTAGTAACGGCAATTTTATAATTATAGGTCATTCGCATGGAGGTGCTTTGGCGACAATTTTGGTCGAAAGATTGAATATAGATAAGACAGTTTTAATAAATCCTGCTTTTAGGCCTTGGGGAGTTTTTAGGCGCGTCCCAAACGAAATGAAACGATTTTCTAAAAAATTCGGGATAGGACCAGGATATAATCCACATTTTATTGTAAAGTACAATGGTGAAGTCGAAGAAAGAACTCTATATTTTATAAAAAATTTTAAATTTCTGAGAGATTTTTCTCGCGTGTATGGAACAGGTACTGAAGCTTTAAAGGGTTTAAGAAATTTTCGAAGTAATTTACTGATGATACAGAGTTTAAAAGATGAATTTGTAAGTACAAAAGCTTCTCTCAGTTTTTTTAATCAAGTATGTGCTTTGCCAAATTATGAAAGATATTCTAGAGATTTGATGCTCATTTCCAATGGTGAGCATGCCATCTTAGAAGAAAATCATGAATATCCTAAGGTATTAAAAAAAATAGCTCAGTTCAGCAGAAGATAAGTTTATATTTATAAAAAAAATGAAGCCCTATAGTATTCGCATAATTATAATTATACGATAATACGTACTTCATAAGTATTTGGAACAAAAGTTCACTGGAAATAGATTTGTTACCAATATTCTAAAATTTCTATTTTAGATGCTTCCTCTCATCATAAGGATATTCCCGATGATTCTCGGTGACATTAGAATTTTCTAATCTTAACAGGTAGCTAGGAGCGACCGCACCGCCAGTATTATTGACATTATCGTTGTTGAGTTGACCATCACTATTGACCATGAATACATTGGCATTACTGCTGTTCATATTTCTAGGCGAGAGCGACCACAAACGATAAGTAGTCTATACAAATAGCCTAAAAAGATGCCTATCAGTAATGCGTGCCTACGCGAATTAACCTATCCCATTTAATAATATTATATAAGCCTTTTTAACTCAAGAAAAAACTCCATCAGTGGAGCTTTAAATGTCAAAGGATTCGCCTTTAATAGAATTTAAAACGGATTTAGTGTTGTTAGTATTTAACTTTGGTAAATCTAGTTCATCAAAAGATTCTTTTACTTCTTTTTCTTTTGGTGGATTATCTATTGCAGGTTCTTCAACTGGCATCATATTAGGTATCGTTTTTAATATCGCTGTTTTATCGAAAGCATCTACTTTAATCTCTGGAAGATCTGCCAATATGTTTTCGTAGACTGAAGGTTCTTCATCCTTTACAGAATCTGTCATCAAAGGCATTTCTATATCCATAGAGCTTTCTATATTGTTAACTTGAGGATCAACTGTTTCAAGTATTCTTTTTTCTTTTACATCGGTTTGTGGAATATCGAATATGTTCTCTTCTACAGGAGTCACGGCAGATTCGATAATCGATAAGTTCTCATTATCGACGTTTTCTGTAGATACATTTTCTAACGATATTTTATTTTCCATGTTAGGATCTGTTTTAATATTAAAATCTTCAAAAGATGCTGGAATAGCTGGTTCAGCTACTGTAAGATTATCTATAGAATCGTTCTCGCTTTCCAACTTAGGCGCATTTTCGACTTCTAAATTGAATTCTATAGGTATAGGTTTTTCTTCTATCACAACTGGGATTTCTTTTATATCTTCAAAATTAGGCAGTTCTACGTCTTCGAGTGTCAATACTTGTTCTGGCATTTCTTTTAAATCTAAGTTTTCTACAGCTGTATCTAAGGTTTCAGGTTCAATAGTAGTTTCTATAGAATCTTTATTGTCCTCTTGTAAATCAAGACTAAATTGCTCAGTATCTTTTAGAGGTTCCATATTTATTTCTGTCTTTAACAGATTATCTTTATTATCTATATTCTCTTTTTCTTTTTTATCTGATCTTTTTCCTAGAAAGAGCACGACTATAAATAAGATTACGAGTACTACTATCGCGATGCAAAGACCGAGCATTATTGGATCATCCGAAATAAATTTAACGAATGCGTTAAAAGTATAACCCATAGTTAACCACCTTTTTCTCTTTTATTTTCATATAAATTTTAGCACACCTAAATATTTATTGCAAGAAAAATGCATAAAAACGAAAGTTTGTGTAAAATTATTCTTTTTTAGAGTAAATACATCCACAGTAATCTTGTCTATATAGTCCATATATTTTAGAAAATTCTATACTTCTTTTATATCCTTCTCGCTTTTTAAAATCCGAGACCAGAAATCTTGTTTTTTCATCTTCTAAATTAAGACCTATCTCATTTATCCAACTCGAAAGTTTGTATGGACTTACTGAAAGTGTAGTACCAAAAAACTCATATCCTAAATTTTGTGCCTTTTTCTTTGTATATTCTATTCTGTTTTTATAACAAATATAGCATCTAGGACCTCTTTCTTCGTCGTCTTCGTGTCCTTTTATCAATTCTTTATATCTTTCGTTATCGTAATCTGCGTCTATGATATTTAATCTGTTGGCACTTTTTATCTTTGACAAAAACCTCTTTTGTTCTTCTTTTCTTCTATCGTACTCTTCTTTAGGTTCTATATTGGGATTGTAATATAGAATGGTTATATCAAAATGGTCCTTAAGTCTTTCTATTACTGCACTGCTGCACGGTGCACAACAGGAATGTAATAGCAAAGTAGGAACGTGATCTAGGGTTTTAATCAGATTTTCCATCTCTTTATCATAGTTCATATCTATACGCCTTCTTCGTACCTAGTAAATAGGTAATTATCGAAATCGCAGTCGAAGTTAAATGTGCCCTTTTCCTCTCCAATACTAGCATATATTTTATCGTAGCTGTTTAAAATGTTCATCTTTTTATTGTTTATATATACAGTATTTCCATCGTTCATGATCATCATAAATCTCTCTTCATCGATAAGTTTACCATCTTCGGAAGCGCTCGGTGCATACTCGATTTCGCTGATGGAGTGTATTATATCACTTTTTATATTAGAAAGTCTATCGACAAATTCTTCTAGAACCTTCTCTGTAACATTGTTTATAAGTCTAGGTAACCCAAACGTATTAGTTCCATCTATTCTATCACCATTCGATAAAACGGTAGAGTTTTCGTTTACATAATAGAAAAGAGGAACGTTTTCTTCTACTTTTATTTCAACTTTAAATCCTAATTTTCGAACAATCTTGCACGACTTTATGAGCGGATTGGAATTTATCTTTTCACAAGTCTTATTTTCTGAGAATCCTAAAAATGAAACATCTTCTGTAAGTTCTGAACTGGCGATTATTGCAGAATCTTTAGCATAGGTGTTACCAGTTACTCCAATATGCTTAATTTCCACCTTTAATAGGTAGTTTACTACTAGGAAGAAAAGAGCAAAAAAGAGCATCAAAAACAAGACTCCTTTTAATTTGAGTCTTCTTTTTACAACCTTTTTTGTTTTTACTCTCTTTTCTTCCATTTTTTATCAAATCATTTCCTTTATAGTCTCATATATCGTCGTACTACTGTCATTTTTTTGCATTTTAGAAAGATTTAGGCGCATATTAACTTGAAGTTCTAGATCATTTAAAATCGCATCTATCTGTTTTTTTAGTGTCTTTGCGGTTAACTCACTTTCTTCAATCATTATGCAAGCTTTATTTTTTGAACAAGATAATGCATTGAAAAATTGATGGTTGTTAGCAACATATGGGCTGGGTATTAAAATAGCAATTTTTTTAAGCGCTATTATCTCACTTATAGAACTAGCTCCTGCCCTACTGACGATTATATCGGCATCTTTCATCAGTCCTGAAAGATTTTCGATATATGGTTCGACAAAAACGTTCTTACTCAATTTGTTCTTTTTAAATTCTTCATAAGATTTTTTTCCAGTTATGTATAAAACTTCATAGTCTTCATCATCGATTGAGGATAAGAACTCTTGCATTTTTTCGTTTATCGATGTACTCCCTAAACTTCCTTGGACCATAAGAATGAATTTCTTATCTTGAGAAAGTCCATATCTGGTTCTAGATATTTTTGGTATAGAAAGAGCTCTTTCACTACAAGGATTTCCAGTATAAATAACTTTATTTTTCTCGAAGTGTTCTTTACTGTCTTCAAAACTTACGCCTATTCTATCAGCTATTCTAGCGAGCATCTTGTTCGATTTTCCCGGTATTGAATTTTGTTCATGTATGAATACTTTTTTATGCATTGCTTTTGCAGCTTTTATAACTGGATAAGTAACATAGCCTCCAGTTCCTATTACGATATCAGGATTGAATCTTTTTATTAAATCTTTAATCTTTTTTTCGTTTTTAATTATTAAGGTCAATATTTTTAAATCTCTAAAAATATTTTTAGAAAGCCCATACATCTCTATTCCGACGTATTCGATTCCTTTAGCTGGAACGATATCTTTTTCCATTCTATTGGTTGTACCAACATAGATGAATTCACTATTTGGTTCTATCTCTCTTATTTTATCTATAATGGCTAGTGCTGGATATATATGTCCTCCAGTACCTCCAGCTGTAATTAACGCTTTCATTTACTACAACCTCCCATTACAATTATATAATAGAACCTAAAAATTTTTAACCATTATTTGCGTTCACTTTACAATGGTAAAAGCTTTTAATACGTCGTCTGTTCTGTCTAATTCATCGTTTTGGTAGAGGTAGCATAAGATATCCCCTTTAACGATATTATCGTCGATATGCTTGTTAATAACGATTCCTACTCCGTAATCGATCGCGTCGCCTTTCTTTTTTCGTCCGCCCCCTAATTCTAACACCAAGCGGCCTATTTCACGAGCACTTATATCTTTAAGTCGTCCTTCTTCGGATGCATATACTGGTTTCATAACGGAAGCCAATTCTAATTTATCTATATCTCCACCTTGCATTTTTACGAATTCCATAAATTTTTCATAGGCTAGACCGTTATCTAAACATTTCTTGACCTCTTCTTTGGCGACATCGAGATTTATTTTTTTAGCACGACTATAAAGTGTGCTCGATAGTTCTATTACCAAATCTCTTAAGACGCCCGTTTTTCCTTTGAGGACATCCATCGCCTCGATGATTTCTAAAGCATTTCCTACGTTGTCACCTAATGGTCTATTCATGTCGGTTAAAACTGGAATGACTATTTTATTATAGGCTTTTCCTATTTCGATTAGGGTACTCGCAAGTTCTACAGCTTCTTTTTTCGTCTGTATCAGTGCACCTGAGCCGACTTTTAAATCTATCAATATGAAGTCTGCTCCGACGGCAAGTTTTTTACTCATCACCGAAGAAGCGATCAAGGGAATAGATGAAACCGTTCCGGTCACACTTCTCAAGTTATATATCTTTTTATCTAGTGGTGTAAATTCTGGAGTCTGTTCACACTCAGTAAATCCTACCTTGTTTAAATCATAGATAAATTCCTCCTTTGTAAGTGCTACACGGAAGCCTGGAATGCTTTCTAGTTTGTCTATAGTACCACCTGTAAAGCCTAATCCCCTTCCGGATAGTTTTCCCATTTTGAGGCCTAATGCAGCCATAATTGGTCCTATTATCAAACTAGTTTTATCTCCTACACCACCCGTTGAGTGTTTATCTACCATGAGACCTTCTACTTTAGAGCTGTCCATCTTCTGTCCACTATATAGCATGAGATCTGTAAGTGTAAGTGTCTCTTCCATAGTCATTCCGTTTATACAAATTGCCATCAATAAACTAGACATCTGGTAGTCTTCTACTTTTTCGCTTTGATAGCCCAAGAATATTTCACTCAATTCAGCCTTACTCAATTCTTCTCCACGTCTTTTTTTGTCAATAATATCAATAATACTCATTTTATTACTCCTTTAAAAATTTTATATCGTCACTCAAATAGTCTAGAAAATCCATACCGAACTCCAAAAAGCCGTAGCAGAGGTACAGAAGTGCTAACATATAGGCCAGTGTACTAAGTCTATAATAGATGTTGATCGCAACTAAAAGTGAAATCAAGATAAGTGCGCTAAGAGCTCCCAGTTTTATTGTAAAAAGATGGCTCTTTTTTTCATATATGTTTTCTAAAGAAGCTATCTTGATTATGGATATCATCAGTATCCAAGCGACTAAAGTTAAGGATAACACAATACTCGCATCATAGGATTTTAGAAAAAAGCCACTAAAAGCGCAGACGGCACTTACGAAGAATAAATATAGAGGCTCTTTAAAATCTCTTATGAATAAAAATTCACACAGTTCTAACCCTGCGTATATTGCCATCATAGTATAAAAAACTATGTTTGCATTGAAAGCAGACACTTCTGGAAACATGTAAATAAGTAACCCTTCGAGAATCAGTACCACGTCTATCACGAGTTGAACTCTATAGTATCTTTTCATCTGACCAACCCTATTCTAACTAGAATGATATAATTATTTTGTTTTTTTGTCAAATACTTCGGCAAAAATAGACATACTTCTCTTGAGTTCTTCATAATGTATGTTAAAATATAACTGAAAGGAGTTTTATATGGGAATTTTATTCGGAATTATCATAATCGCGATTATCGTCGTTCTATGTTCTATAAAACAGGTCGAAGAATATGAAAAAGGTGTACTATTCACTTTTGGTAAATTCAGTAGAATTTTAAATCCAGGTTGGAATATCGTATTACCTGTCTTACAAAGCTATAGAAAAGTCGATGTCCGTACTAAGGCAGTAGATGTTCCCGAGCAAGACGCTATCACTAAAGATAACGTTTCTGTCAGAATTAATGCTGTAATTTATTACAATATATTCGATGCTAGTAAATCTATATTAGCTGTTCAGGATTATTACTATGCTGTTGGACAGTTGGCACAGACTACGATGAGAAATGCTGTCGGAGCAGTTACTCTAGATGAGTTGCTTTCCGAGCGCGAGAAGATCAGTGAAAATATATGTAAGATAATCGATGAAGCAACTGATCCTTGGGGAATCAAGGTTGAAAACGTCGAATTGAAAGACGTTCGCTTGCCAGAAGAGATGCAAAGAGTTATAGCAAAAGTTGCCGAGGCTGAACGCGAAAAGATGGCTGTTATTACTAAATCTATCGGTGAAGTTGAAGCAAGTAGAAACTTAGCTGAAGCAGCTGAAACGATGGCGAGAACACCTGGAGCACTTCATTTGAGAACGCTTGCTACCATAAATGATATATCATCTGATCAGTCCAATACAATAATTTTTGCAGTACCAATAGAAGTTTTACAAGCATTCGGTAGCGAAAATGTTAGTGGATCAGACATAGTAAAAAAAATAGTTCACAAAAAATAAAAAATTGGAGTATATAACTTCAATTTTTTTGTGTGTAAATATATTTTTGTTCTATTTGTAAAAAAATAGTAAATTTTACAAATATGTGACGTTATTTCTTTTTAAAAAGATACAATCCTAATGTTTATAATGTTCTATAGGAGTAAACTGTATAATTTTTTCGCTTCTTTCTAACTCTAAATTTTCTGTTAATATAATTTTCTCTAAATTTCTAGTGTCTGTTTTACTCAATACGTTGGGTTCTATCCATATTAAATATTTTAATAAATCTCGTAAGGTTAAAGGTTCAGTTCTCTTTTCACATAATGTCTTTGCCAGTACTGTGCGAAGCCACTTACTCATTATTCTATAACATGTGATAGTACTATTATGTCTAGCATATAATGCATCATATAAGTGGTTAAAGAACATTTCCAATGTCGAGGCTTTCAAAGTTAATTCAGGCAATTTATAGATTGATTGATATGCGTCTACTTCGTATAACAATCTCTCTACGATTTCCTTTTTTTGTGGATAAAGGTCGACGCATTTTTTATTTTTCTCTCTTTGTTCCATTTGTTTATCTAAAGCTTCTTCGTAAGCAATCGTATCTTGAGATTTACTTTTTATGTATTGTAGATGTGTTTCTCTTCGAAATTCGTCACTATTAAATTTTTTTGGCTTCTGTTGTACATCTTTTCTTTTTCTCATGGACTTCATATCATATAATAAACCCCCATAATATATCGGTAGTGTCATACATATTAGTAACGGATTAACTTTAATAGCGGCAATCACACACATTAAAATAGTAACACCTATATAAATAGCTATGCGAATCAAATCTTTAGGGCCTATACATAAATTTTCTTTTTGTTTTTGTAAGTAGTATTCAACGTATAGTTCCTCATCTAAGCATTTGACTTTTCTTTTAAACATATCGTCTACTCCCCTTCTTTGTGCTGTATATTTTGACACTAATCACTAATTATGTCAATAAAAAAAGGCTATACTTCCTTAAAAAGTGCCTTTTTATTGTTATTGTAGTACTGTACTCCTGATACGACTGAAAGAATAGTTGCAATTATTATCAGTGCGTCAGCTACATTCAATCCAAAAAGCTCAAATGGCCAGTTATATAGTAACATAAGTGATACTCCTATCAACATACATATCGTTTTAAGCTTTCCTAAAATACTCGCTCCGACAGCATGACCACTCTGACCTGCTACCATTTTAATCGAATCGACAAATGTATCTCGCGTGATGATAACTACAGGTATGACAACAGATATGAAGTTTTCGGCTGCTAAGACGATCAATATTCCGTTTACTAGGATCTTATCAGCTATAGCATCCATTACTTTTCCAAAGTCAGTCACACAGTTGTATTTTCTAGCAATGTGACCATCTAAAAAGTCTGTAAGGCTCGCTATTATGAATAATACAGCACAGATAATATATTTTAAACTTATTTCCATTCTTCCAGCTATCAAGAATGTAGGCCATTCAAATCCTATTTGATAAAATGGGAATACCATCATCACTAAAACTATTATTGATAACACTATTCTCGATACAGTTATTTTATTAGGTAAATTCATATAAGCACTCCTCACATTACTTGTTTTATTGCCCAGATCATCGTAACTGCCACTAAAATTATTATGATTATAGTTATTACTACATATTTCATAGCGTCTGACTTTTCTCTAGGTTTTAGATAGGGAGATATCACTCTAATGCTATCTATATCTCTCGTAGCTTCTAATTCTTTTTCTTTTTCAGACATGGCTTTTTCCAAATCATCCAAAGGTATCTTAGAAGTATATTCGAACATATATTCGTTAAAATCATCTATGATTTTAACGGGATCTAAACCTAAATATTTAGAATATGTCGTCAGGTATTCTTTAAGCTTAAATATATCTTTAAAACTACCTATAGCACCGGATTCAATCTGTTCTAGAGCTTCAACTGATATGTTCGTATCACTGCTAGCTTCTTCTAAACTTATACTTGAAGAAGACCTGGCACTCTTAAGGTCGCTGCCTATTTCATTCAAGTTAACTCACTCCTTTTTAGGATAAAAAAATAATACTTAATAAGCCTTGTTCTGTACCCTTATGGGTGACAAACATTTATCTTTTAGAAATAATCTAAACCGCGTTTTAATTCTTGTTATTAAAACACGACTCCCCTACCAAAATTTGGGTTTCTCACTTGCGGGGTTTACCACGTTCCACTTCATTCGTTTCCAAATGAACTCGTCTCTTTGGCACTTTTATATCTAATAAGACCACGTTAGAGGTCTATTCGAAGCCGTTATGTAAAAACATACCTAGGGTTATTTATTCCCCTAGCGCAATCATTACCGATCATCACAGATCGAGTGAGCAAGGACTTTCCTCAAGCAGCTATACTGCCAGCGTTTGTCTAAAGTATTATTCGTTCTTTCCATAAACTATTTTTTCTAAATTGGATAATCTTTTGAGTAAGTCGACATTGTTGGTACTAAATTTGCCAGCATTTTCACCATCTTCTTGACTTTCTAGTTCTATTTTTAACTTTCTTATCTCGCTTTCGAGATGGGCATTCTTTTCTTCTAATTCACGATTTTCTTTTTCCAATTTTTTAGTGAAGCGGATGAATTCGTTATAATCTTCTATGATGGCATCAAGATATTCATCTACTTCTTTTGGTCTATAGCCTTTAGCATCTAATTTGAATTCTTTATCTAGTATCTCTTTTGGAGAGAGATTTATCTCTAATTCATGCATAGTATTCACCCTTCTTACAAGTTACATTGTACTTATTTTTTACTTTTTTGTCAAGGCGTATACTAGTCTACTGGCGATAGATCACCATTTAAAACATAGGCTTCTCTATCATTATAAATTATACGAGAAAATTTACTCGATATTCCCGTTCTCTTGACTATTTCTCCTCTTTTAATATATCCCAGTTTATTTGGCATATCTTCAGTTGGCGAAGTGCGATATATAGCTTTTGTTTTTAGTTTTACAGTCTCTATAACGTCAGAGAAATGTACATCTGGTGGCGTTTTATATTTTGGATTAGGGAGTATTGAGGATTCTTCGTCGACATAGTTAAAGTACGAAATGTTCAAATCGACATTAGTCTTTATACCGTCGACTCTTCCTTGACTAGAATATTGCCACATATCGTAATTGCCTTTATAATCAGTTCTATCTGAGAAGTGAGCAAGCCATATGAGCTTTCCTTCCAATTTTCCGGTATCTAACATATAAGAAAAAGCATTATAATAGGAATATACCATCGTTTCGTATCCATATGATCCTACCGTTTCTGTATATATGAGTGCTACATCTGTAAGAGTCGAGTAGTCGACATTTTTTAATCTTCCTGTACCGAAAGATTCTGTATCATAAACGACTGGATAAGAAAGATTGTAATCTTTTATTAAATTTATAGTAAACTCAGCTTCTTCTAGGGCTTCTTTTTCGTTTTTAGCCGTACCATAAAAGTATACTCCCACTTTTAATCCGGCGTTTATAGCGCCTTCTATGTTAGTTTTAAAGTTAGCATCCTCGATAATGTCTGATCCTTCTATTTGTCTAAAACCACATCTTATTATGGCGAAGGATATACCCGTTGCTTTTACTTTTATCCAATCGATGTTACCTTGCCACTCGGACACGTCGATCCCATAAGATATTCCATACGATCTAAACTGTTCTGAAATATCACTTGTGGCACTTTGTTCATCAAAAGCATACTTTACTGTATTTGGACCAAATTCATAATACAGTTTGACATCATCAGTTTTTCTAATGCTTTCGATATAAATTTTAAAGAGATTAAACATCAAAAATATTATGAAACTAAAAAGAAGAACTAGAAGGATTATTACTAGCCTCTTAGTATAGATTTTATTGGAAAAAAAATCTTTTATTAAAGTTTTAAACTCCATACTGCTCCACATCCACACTCTTATTAAAAACATTATAACAAAAGCTCAGTTAAACTTAAAGTGATATCTATTTTTTCTTTTTAAAAGCTCGATCTATTATCATGTTTCTTTTTATGTAATCGATATCATCCATCAAGAATTCAAGCACTATTTCTACTCTAAACATTTTTAACACCCTTTCGATTAAATTTTTTCATAGATTAGACACTTTTTAAAGTCTTTCGACAAAAATTATCTTTTCTTTTTGTTAAAAATACGTTATTATAAAACTGGTGATATCATATGAAGAATAATATTGGGGTTTTGAGACGACCTGGAGATAAGTCAGGCGGTTTAGAGAAGAAATATCCAGTTTTCTTGACAGGACTTCTTGCAATTTTGTTAATAACTGCCTATATTTTTACTTATAAAACTTACGAACCAGTCAAAAATATAATGATATCTGGAGGAATATTAGTATATCCTTTGACATATCTTATAACTGCTTATATTACTAGATATTACGGATTTAAAGATGCGAGAAAGAGTATATTTATAAGTGCAGGCTTATACACTATTTTCATATTTTTAATAATGCTATGTGTAATTCCAACACCTAATAACCAAACATCTAGTTATAATGCCGTCATCCAGTATCTATTTACTAACGACTTTTTCATGTTGGGAGAGACAAGAATATTCTTTCCACTTTTAGGACAATTTTTTGGAATGTTAATCGGATTTGTAGTTAGCCATTTGTTATACGCTACTATATATAATGCGATTCACCGCTATACAGTAGATTATCTAGCTATGGGACTTTCAGTATTTATAGCTGCAATAATAGATAGAATAATCTTTATGCCTCTATTATTTTTGGAAAACTTACTCGATGGTCTAAATACATTTGACTACTTTATCAAATGTCTCACAAGTGAATTTATGGCTACAATAGTCGCATCAATTTTATTGATAATCATATACATAATATGGACAAGTATTAAAGATAAGATGAAAAAAAACAGTTAGAAATATAACTAACTGATTTTTTTTAGCCACTTTTTATCTTCGTCGGTTACTCGATAGGAGTCTTTTATTTTTCGAATTGTATATTTTATAACTATAGAATCGAAGCTAGCTTTTAGTAGAAAGTTTTTAGTTTCTTTAGGAAATTTGACATACATTATGCTGAGTAGCCATGCGAGAGCCATATTGGCGTAATATTTATCGCTTTTAAAGTACTCGATAGATTCACATATTTCTTCGAAGTAGGGCTCTTCTACAAAATAGCTTAAATATATGACAAATGCGACCCGATTTAAAAATTCGTCCTCGTTTTTTAAGAGTGTTTTACATCTTTTTAGATAGTATTCTCTATCTAATTCTATTATCTTAGAAGATGAGATAAAAGTGTCACACACAGCCCAATTATTTATTGTAAGAATAAATTTGTCGAAGTGAATTCTATATTCGCTTGGATCTTTTATACTTGCAATAACCAGAGCTTTTAATATGTCTATTTCGTAAAAATTACTAGGTATGTTCAAAAATTTCTCATAATCTGTCTTCAAAATCTTTTTAGCAATTTTTCTCAATTCAGGTATTCTTATTCCTAGTATCTCGAAATTCCCAGGGATTAATTTTCGATTAAACTCTAGATATTTTTCATCTTTTATACTACTTAGATATTCAATAAATCTTTCGTATTCTAGATTCCAATTTAAATTTTCTATCTCCATTTTATTGGCCTTTTGTCACATCGATCCATGAAGTGTAGTTTGAAGATCTTTCTAGTTCTTCGATAGTCAGTTCGACCGCACTATTAGAATTTCCAGCAGCCGGAAATATCTTTTCATACTGCTTTAGAGATTCATCTAAATATACTTTCACTCCCTCGTTAATGGCAAATGGACAAACGCCACCTGGAGCATGTCCAATTAAAGATTCCACTTCGTCATAGGGTATCATGGATGCTTTGTGATGAAACGTCTCCTTGTATTTTTTGTTATCTATTTTGGCATCTCCCTTCGTCACGATCAATATTGGATCAGCATCAATTCTAAAACTGAGTGTCTTTGCAATCTGTCCTTCTTCAGTATTTAAAGCCATTGCCGCTTCCGAAACTGTTGCACTGGAACTTTCTAATTCTATAATCTTTTTATCTAAATCATATCTTTTTAGATATTCTCTAACTTTTTCTATAGCCACTTGTGATTACCTCTTCTTTTTTGATATTCGCTTCTAACTGCCCAACGTTTGAAGCAATGATGTCGGCATAAAATTCATCTCTCTTATTAGATGCTACTAAAAATTCTTCAGGATCTAGTACGTTTTCTAATGTTTCTCTCTCTAAACGATACATTTCATCTAATTGTCTCATGAAGTCTTCATACCCGTTTGTCGTGTTAGCATCGATTACACTTTTTAAGGTAGAAATGTCTTTTGTCATACGAGCTTCTTTTATTATATCTCTCAAGCCTAAATTGTCACTCAAGAAACCTGCTACTATTCTAGTATTAGAAAAACCAGTCGGTTCATAATTTGAATCGTAGTTTTCTCTCATGAAACAAAGTTCATCGTAGCGAAGCATTCCTTCTTCAAGTCCTATTCCAGTTTCTTCTACTACCGTCTTTTTTTCACCTTTTAAGATATAAGTCGTTTTTCTTATTCCTTGTCTTTGCATCAATGCATTTCCATCTACTTCATATGTCCCTAGAGCACTAGATATGTGGCTCATTGTTTCACGAGCTAATATTCCAATCGACGCTGGATTTTCAGAATTGAAATAGTATGGTAGTACAGTTTCTCTTTCTATTCCATTTACAGAATAGCCATCATCAGTTTTTTGTAACTTAGGTTTCACTACACTTATCGTACCATTGCGTCTAAATTCTGTATCGCACTCTTTCTTGTCGACCGTATCGTCTAATAGTCCCTTTTTATCCAAAATGTCAAATGCTGTTTCATATACTATGCTTCCCTTTTTTAGATCTGCTTTCGTGTATTCGGTGGAAAGAATCGTATCATAAATCAAAGTTTCATATTCTTCTCCATAATACTCAGTTAGGTCATCTGCCAGGATGCTAAGAGTCTGAGCAAAGTCCTCGTCGTAACCTCGAGTGCTTTTTAATCTTTCTTTGTAATCGTCAAGAAGTTTTTCCATTTTATCCGTTCTCTACCTTCCACATTTTAATGTTTATTATATCAGAATATCAATTATTTTTAAAGCAATATTTTATAATTCATATAAAAAATAGAAAGGATATCTTTCTATTTCATTTATTTAAATCAATCTATTAATTTTATTTTTAATTCTTCAGTGCGTTTTTCGTCAAAGTAATCTATCGGTACTCCGTCGTAATCTTCATCAAATATACTATTATGGCTCAATTCTTTTTCGACTTGGCCCTCTTGGACTATCAAGATATGTGGAAAAGTGTCACCTTTTAAACTGTATTCTAGATCATAGTCTTCGTCTATGTTGATGTCGTTCATCTCTAAATAATATATGGCCTCATATGAGTTTTTTACTAAATCATTTAGGGGTGCGACTAAAACTTGCATCCATGGATCAGTGGTCTTGCCGATAAGTAGCATACCTGAACCATTTAAGATTAGTTCTTTTGCTTCCTCTAGATCGACATATTTATAAATATTATCCTCTGGTACAGAACGATATGATCTTTTGAATTTGACGTTGTCGGCCATTTCCGGTTTTTTAGAAAAAAGGTAGGCATCTCTTATTCCCCATATGAGAAATATGATGCCTACTATAACCATGATTATGTCGACAGCTATTCTAGCAGTCTTATTTTTCATAATTATTTTAATTGGCTCATAACTTCGTCAGCGAAGTTTTCAGAACGGTGTTCCATTCCTTCTCCGACTTCATAACGAACCATGTCGACGACAGTTCCACCGTTATTTTTGACATAAGTCTTAACGTCCATGTCGCCATCTTTTATGAAAGCTTGATCTACTAAGCAGATATCTTTGAAGAATTTCTTTAGTCTTCCTGCTACCATTTTTTCAGCTATATCAGCAGGTTTTCCCTCTTCCATAGCTTGATCGATAAGAAATTTCTTTTCTTTTTCTACTCTTTCGGCAGGAACATCTTCTTCACTCAAATATTCTGGCTTCATAGCTGCAGCTTGCATAGCGATGTCTTTAGCAACATCTTCACTAGTTCCCTTAAGTGTAGTTAGAACTGCTATCTTACCACCCATATGTAAATATGAACCGAATTCTTCATCATCACTCTTTGTTCTTACTTCGATACGGCGTAGAGAGAGTTTTTCTCCGATAGTTGCAGTTTTAGCTACTATTAAGTCTTCTACTGTACCATCAGACGTGCTAGCTTTTAGAGCTTCTTCTACAGTCTTTGCATCACTTTTAAGTATTGCGTTACCTATATCGTCAACTAGAGATTTGAAATTTTCGTTTTTGCTTACGAAGTCTGTCTCACTATTTACTTCGATTATTACAGCCTTATTTCCTTCTATAAAAACATTAGCAAGTCCTTCAGCTGCAATACGGCTAGCTTTCTTTTGAGCTGAAGCTATACCTTTTTCTCTTAAGAAATCGACTGCTTTTTCCATGTCTCCGCCAGTTTCGACGAGAGCCTTTTTACAGTCCATCATTCCCGCTCCAGTTTTACTTCTAAGTTCGTTAACTAATTGTGCAGTTACCATAAATAAATTCCTCCTTTTTAAAATTTTATTTATTAAGTGCTTCGATCAATTCGTCTTTTTTCATAGTGCTAACGCCAGTGATTCCAGCATTTTTTGCTATTTCTCTGAGTTCAGCAACTGTTTTTTTTGAATAATCGTCTGATTCGCTATTTGTATCGTTTGTTTGAGGCTTAACTTCCTTATTCTCAGTTTTTGCCTCAGGTTTCTTCTCTTCTTCAGTGATGTAATCCACTACTGGAAGATTTTTACCTTCACAAATTGCATTGTTTAAAACTCCTAGAACGACCTTTACTGAACGAACAGCATCATCGTTTGCAGGAATTACATAGTCTACATCATCTGGATCGCAGTTTGTATCTACTAATCCGAATACTGGAATGTTCAACTTTCTTGCTTCTCTTATCGCATTGATCTCTTTTTTAGGGTCGACGATAATCATAGCATCAGGAAGTTTTTCCATATCTCTGATACCACATAATACTCTATTCAATTTATCGTATTCTTTTTTGATACCTATTACTTCTTTTTTAGGTAGAAGTTCAAAAGTACCATCAGTTTCCATCTTTTCGATTTCTTCTAATCTCTTTATTCTCTTTCTGATAGTACGGAAATTAGTCAAAGTACCACCAAGCCATCTTTCAGTTACATAGAAAGATTCACTTCTAAGTGCTTCTTCTTTTGAAACCTCACTAGCTTGTTTTTTAGTTCCAACGAATAAAAATTTTCCTCCGTTTTCACTTATTTTTTTGATTTCTTCGTACGCAGCTTCTATACATGCGACGGTTTTTTCTAGATCGATAATATATATATCGTCTCTAACAGTAAAGATGTATTCCTTCATCTTAGGATTCCATCTCTTAGTTTGATGTCCAAAATGAACACCCGCTTCTAAAAGATAACTCATAGAAACAACAGCCATAATTTATTCCTCCTTCGTTAATACACTCCGCAGTTTCTAAAATCGGACAACTCTAGGCTAAAGAGTCACTGGCCCGATAAATTCACAGCGGTGTTTATTTGGCTTAAAGCCAACTATATAATAACAAATAATATGTTTTAGTACAAGTATAAATGGCATCAATTATACTTTTCGTATCGAAAAACTAGGTCATCAGTTTTTATTTAAAAGCACGATGATAAAACATAGTGTTATGTCGAGATTAGTAGCCTTGCTACTAAAGTTCTTTGAGCGCTTGTTTTTATATAATATAACTATTATAATGCTTATAGGAATATTTAGTTAGTTTGGGTACTATTCTCCTTTACTTTTAAAAGTGGAAGGAGGTGAAATTATGAGAAAATCAGAGAAATATCTTTGTACTATCATAATACTCCTTATTATTGTGATTTTAATCATTTTAATAAAAATAGTACCAACTGTATAAGTCGGTACTTGAACAATTTTTTGGAATAGTACCTAACTCGTCAAAACTAGGTATTCCTCTTTTATTTTATGCAAGCTTCCTTGACATATTCATAATAGCATATTTTATTGTTTTTGTCAAAAAGCATTTAGTATTTGATGGTTAGTAAACTTGTATCGAAAACTTTGGCATAAAAAAACTTCTAATGAGAAGTCTTTAATGGATGAAAAACAGTATGTAGCTCAAGAAAATGATTAGAATCGTAGAGCATATTATTCCGTTTATCGTATCCTGTTTAGTAGTTCTATTTTTTATGCCTACTGCGGCTGTCATAAATAGTCCACCTATTAAACCACCTATGTGTGCCCCATTATCGATATTTTCAAACATGAAACCGATAGCAAGATTTAAGAAGACTATAGGAATAATCTGCGTTTTAAGAGCATTGTCTAGATAGAGTCTATAATGGTAGCCGAAGTATACTAAAGCTCCCATGAGTCCGAATATCGCGCCACTCGCTCCTAGAGACCACGTCAAATTGTTGTGTACAACACAAGATAGCAAGCTTCCTGTTATTGCACTAAAGAAATAAACGGCAGTGTATTTAACTTTTCCTATGTATGACTCTACCTGGCCACCAATTATGAACAACGCATACATATTCATGATTAAATGAAAGATGTTTTCATGCATGAATGCACTAGTTATTAGCCTATATATCTCACCATGAGTTACATAGTATTTGTTTAAAGAAAGCATAGTGTAGAGATCGTATTTTTTAGTCATCATGCCTATCATCGCTACGATGAACATCAATATGTTTATGCACATGAGAAGACTAGTAACCCAGTTGTTCTTTATGCGAAAAACTTTTTCATATTCTTTGCTATCTTTTTCTGTCTTAACATTGATGTCGTTGGTTATATTTATGACGAATTCTATGCCATCTTTGGATTTTACTAGATTATCTTTTAAGGTAGGATACAATTCGTTTAATTTTTTATTTTTTTCAAGTGCTTTATTTGCATCGACGAAAATCGAGTCTATCTTGTCTTTTTCTTTAAGCTCTACTGTAGAACCGACATCTATTAGTATGTTCAATGTCTTAACACTGAGACTCAAAGTCTTTCTCTTTACCTGTCTAACTATGTTTTTAATTTTAAATAGGTCGAAATCTAGTTGTTCATTATTGTGTAAATAATTAGCATTTATTCTAACTATCCTATAGGGTGCATCGATGTTTTCTAACCATATTTCGTTTTTTACACCCTTTACGACGATAGGAGTATAGTTTTCAACGGTGATAAAGTAATGAGCGAGTTGCATAAGAATTCGATCTTTTTTGTCTACTTTTGCATCACTGACCATTTACATACCTCTTTTCACGATATATTCTATAATAATTTTTAGTGCTTGTAAAGGAAATGGAAATGAAACTTTACAAGAAAAAAGAAAAGCACTTACTACTTTTCTTCTGTTTCATCTTTTTTTGTATTTGCAATAACTTCTTTATTTTTATAGTATCCACAATTCGTACATACTCTATGTGGTTTTAATGAAGAACCACAATTAGGACAAGTAGTCATTCCTGGTACGGTCTTTTTTAAATGTGTACGACGCATTCTTTTTTTTGTAATACTAGTTCTTCTGAATGGAACTGCCATGTGTATTCCCTCCTTTTATTTATCACTCTCTGTGAGTATTTCCCAACCTTCTCCAGCGACTCGTTCAAACTCGTCATCGGCATTCGTCGCCCTAATGGGAATTTCCAGTAATATATTTTCCCATATAATCGGTAAAATATCAAGTGAATTTGAGCTGTTTTTATAAATCTCGACCAAGTTTTCGACCATTTCTTCGAAATCGATCGATATATCGTATGGAACGTCGCTTTCATTGATGGCACTTTTTAGTATGAGTCTTCCTTCGATGTGAAGCGACAATTCGTATTCTTCAGTTGCATTATCGATTATAAATCCAGAACATCTCAAGTTTTCAATTTTTTTTATATCCTCGTTTTCATAACCTTCGAGATCGGTTTCAAAGTCGAAGTCGACTCTTCCTTTGGTATTCAGTGCGATTAAGTCGATATTCATAATTTTATTTCCTCAAAAAATCTATGAATTCAGCCATTTCAACTCTTGTAGTCTCTCTAGATCCGAATAACCTATAACTTATATAGTTACCTTCTTTTTCGTCGTCTCCTAAAATCAAAGTTACAGGTATCTTTCTCATTTGGCTTTCTCTCATCTTATACGACAATTTTTCGTTTCTGTCATCGAGTTCGACTCTGAAGTTTTGTTTTTTTAACTCTTCTTCTATCTTTTTAGCATATTCGAGGTGGTATTCGTCGTTTACTGGGATAATATAAACTTGCGTTGGTGCCAACCAGACAGGTAAAATCCCCTTTGTCTCTTCTAATAGAAAAGCTACAAATCTGTCTAACGATCCAAGAATTGCTCTGTGGATGACAACAGGTCTTTCCTTTTTACCTTCTTCGTTTATGTATTCGAGTTCGAATCTTTCAGGAAGTTGATAGTCTAGTTGGACAGTAGATAGAGAAACGTCATGACCGATTGCACTCTTCACTTGTACGTCTATTTTAGGACCGTAGAATGCAGCCTCACCTTCTGCTTCATAGTATTCGACATTGCGGGCTTTTAAAATTTTTCGAAGCGCTTTTTCGCTCTTTTCCCAAAGTTCGTCATTTCCGAAATATTTTTCGGTATTTTCCTTGTCTCTCAAAGATAGTCTAAATTTGTAGTTTTCAAAACCGAAATCTTTATATACATCCAAAATTAAGTCTATTACCCCAGAGATTTCTTCCTCTATCTGTTCCGGAGTACAGAATATGTGAGAATCGTTTTGAGTAAATGCTCTCGTTCTTTCGATACCACAGCATGCTCCCGATGCTTCATATCTAAAATCGTTTGCGATTTCCGCTAATCTTATCGGTAGGTCGCGATAGGAATGGAGAAAGTTTTTATAGATCATCATGTGATGTGGACAGTTCATAGGTCTTAACACATATGCTTCGTTGTCTAATTCCATTTTAGGGAACATGTCATCTTTGTAGTGATCCCAATGTCCACTAGTTTTATATAAGTCGACATTTCCTAAAGAAGGAGTCATTACATGTTGATAACCTAATTTTAATTCTTTTTCAGTTATATATTCTACTAGGGTATGTCTCAAAATAAATCCGTTTGGTAGCCACATAGGAAGTCCTTTACCGACTAAATCGGCGAACATAAATATTCCTAAATCCTTACCTAATTTTCTGTGATCTCTCTCTTTAGCTTCTTCTAGTTCTGCTAAGTGATTTTCTAATTCTTCTTTCGTAGGAAAACAAACGCCATAGATTCTCTGTAACATTTTATTTTTGGCGTCACCTTTCCAATATGCTCCACTGAATTTGACCAATTTAAAATTTTTTAATTCCTTTGTAGAAGGTACGTGTGGTCCACGGCAAAGATCTGTAAAGTCTCCTTGTGTATAGCAACTTATCACAGTTTCTTCTTCGTCCATCCTATTTATTAGATCTAATTTATATTCGTCATCTTTGAACTTTTCTAGAGCTTCACTCTTAGAAATCTCTTCTCTGACGATATATTTGCCATCTTTTGCGAGTTTTTTCATTTCGCTTTCTATTTTAGGAATATCTTCATCGGTGAGACTTTTATCTCCTAAATCTATATCGTAATAAAAACCTTCTTCCACTACTGGACCGACCCAAAATTTTGCCTGAGGATAGAGGTGTTTAACAGCTTGTGCTAAAAGATGGGCACAGCTATGATTTAGTACGTTCAATTCGCTTTCTTCTTTAAAATTTCTCATTTCGTTCATCCTTTCTTGAATAAAAAAAGATGGTCCCTAAAGGAGTGCTTTTTTAGCACGGTACCATCCTCGTTATTAACTTTTTAACTGTATAACGCCAGTTAGACGTAGCCTATTAAGCTCTTTCTGAGAGTAGTAACTGTTTAAAAAATCTGTTTGACTCGCACCGCCGTCAAATCTCTTTTTTCCTCTTTAAATGTCTCGTCTCTCATCAACAATTTATGAGTTGATTCTAACACAATTCTAAAGCGAACGCAAGTATCTTTTATTTGTAGGAGAGAGATCTATATTATAAAATGAAACCGGAATTGAGTGATGCCAGTGTAAATGAAAAAATA
>CAJUKM010000012.1 GCA_910587535.1 uncultured Bacilli bacterium | reverse complement strand
ACTCTAGTCTATAAGAAAGAGATTCTTTCATGTAAGTATTTATCATATCACTAAAGAGCATATTAGTCGTGACATCCTGTGTTCCAGTGTTTCTTATTTTAAATTCTTTCGTTACACTTTCACCCAATGAAAGAGTTGCATTTATACCGTCTGAATTATCTTCGAATACTAGAGCGAGTACCCCAGAAGTGATGGTTAATTCTTGCTTCTCTTCTCTACCCAAATTAGTCATGAAGTAGGCATATGTACCTATAGTACTTGTAAGTACTATCGTTATTGCACATAACCCCAAAATAAATATCTTTTTTCTATTATTTTTTTCTTTCATAAACTAGCCTCTTATCATTTTTAGAATACTTAAACTAACCTTTTTTCGTTTAAATTATAGTACACATTCTATCAAGAACTGTGTCGAATTCTAGATTTTCTATTCTAACTAAGGATAACACATTACCCTCAGCCCTTTATATATTCATAAAATATATTCGTTATTTGAATACAAAAAGAGACGATAATTCGTCTCTCTAATCTTCATCGCCGAAAAAATCGTCGAAAAATTGATCATCTGTTACTAATTGATTGCTCAGTACAACACTCGAATTATCGACATTCTTTTTTACTACATTATTATCTGTAGGCATCGAATTACGAAGCGGAATCGGCTCCTTTTTTTTCAAAGGCTCTATGTCGAAAAACTCTCCATCTTTAGGCATATGCGCAAAGTTGTTTCCGATAGGATTTACATCCTTTGGAATATCGAATCCACCTTTACTCATCATTTCTTTTCTTTTTCTTTCCTCTTCTGCTTGTTCTCTTTCGAGTTCGGCAATTTGAGCATCTATGTTTTTGACTAATTGATCGATATCTACTGGTTTATCGAAATCGAATGCATCGTTTGATTTATCGAATAAGTTGTCCATAGGCTTAATTGGATCTTTAATCAAATCTGGAGCTGGAGTACGACTCTCGACACTTGGATTTTTTTGAGCTTCTTGAGCTTTATTTATTGCGTCCATCGTCTTTTTTCGTTTCTCTTCTTTTACGAACTGTTTCATATCGAATGCTCTAACAGGATACACATCTCTTTCAGGAATATTAGCTTGATCATAAGTATCTCCCCAATCGATGTCATAACTTCCTTTTAATACGGTTCTAAAAGGTCTCATTCTCATACGTATTACGATTATTTCGTTTCTCTTCATCTTCTGCAAATCTGTAACGGTTACAAGAGGTGTAGAAACTGTTTTATCGTCTTTTTTAGATTTTACTTCACCACATAATTTACTTATCTCTTCTAGAGCTGATAATTCGTTAGTGAGAAGATAGACCGTATTACCACAGTTACTTCTAATAGTCTCTGCGTTTTTATCGCCATAAACTTCATCTAGCTGAGCGAAGTTTTGGATTATGAATGTAAATCTGATTCTTCTACTTCTCGCTGCCGTAACCATAGAAGTTACATCTCTAAGCTGTGGCATGTTGGCAAACTCATCCAATATAAAGTTAGTTCTATATTTGAGTTCTCCGTTTGGATTTTTATGAGCTACATCGATCAAAACTTCGTACAACTGCTTGATAAAGATAGTTGCAAGAGAATGGTATGTAGTTTTTTCATCGTGAACGATCAAGAATACTGCTGTTTTCTCTTTACCTATATCGTCCATATTGAAATCGCTGTAAGATAACATTTCTGATAATTCTTCACGAGTAGAGAACGTTCTGATTTTACTTTGAAACACGGAAAGTATACTCGATTTAGTATCACTAGGCGCTGTTATCGTTGCCTTAGCGTATTCATATGCTGCATTGTTTTCACTTTTTAAAGTGAAATAGTCTTTCGCAAAAGTGTTGATGCCGTTTTTCTCTTCTCCGGCAGTAGCCATACTGCTAATAGAAGTAATATTGACTTCGTTTTCTTTAGCATCTTCAAATAATCCTAATGCGAGTCCAGAAAAGTAGTCTGCTGCACTTCTCTCCCAGAAAGGGTCGTTAGTATTTTTAGGATCTATTAAGATGTTTTGGCTGATATCTTCTAATAGTTCTTTTGCCTTATCCGTCTTTCCTTGTTTATACATTCTATAAGGAATAGTGAGCGGATTCCAAGCATTTCCTTCTCTAGGATCGCGGAAGTTTATGACTACTAATTTGTATCCTCTATCTTTAAGACGATTAGCGTGCCTTTTATAGATTTCACCCTTAGGATCGGTGATAACCATAGACTCACCATTTTTACACAAGCTATATACTTGTGGATCGACAAGAGCCGTCGTCTTACCACTTCCAGATTGACCGATTATGAGAGAGTGATATTCTCCATCATCGACCCACATATTCTTGCCATCGTTGATCATTACTATTCCACCAGCTGTACTATCGGGAGAATTAACTTGAACTTTCTCGATTTTAAATGCCGATTTCATCTCTTTTTCGGTACACCATCTATTGTATCCCTTTTCCTCTTTTTCTCCGAATATGAGACCTAATCCACCTTTTTCAAAATTGAATATAGTACTAGAAACACTCATAAATATGGCAACCAAAGACGCCATAAATAAAAACATTGTAAGCCCGAAAGCTTGTCCACTATAATGTGCAAAAATGTTTAAACCTACTAGTTCCCCGCGGTCACTAAAAGAAAGAAAATTGATCGCCAATATACTACAGCCTATAAATAGAGCTATACAGATTAGTATAAACAAAATAAAGTCTTTTTTCTTAACTCTAATTTTAAGTTTCATGAGAATCATTCCCTTTTCTGCAATATTATAAACTATTTTTTAAAAAAATACTATTTTATTCGAAAGAAACTGTATATTTCATAACTGCTTCTATCGTAAACTTATAAATATTTCCTCTAGTATCACTTATCGAATAAATAGTTTTACCATTTTCAGTATCTATATCATAAGATTTTATCTTTGGAATTGCTAGAAAATCGTTAGTTAAAGAACTGACAAAAGATTTAAATGAACTTAAAGTTGGATATTTCTTTTCTCTGAATTTACTATCTAATTTTTGATATGCCATGCCTAAATCTTCAAAAAACATATTTGTATAAGTTCTAAAATATGTATCTACCATATCTCTATCAGAAACTTTGGACACGGTATATTCGTTAACTCCGACTTTTTTATATGGCTTTTTATAAAAATCTTCTAACATGTAGTTTGGTACATATTTTGCATCTAATCTAGAACTTATAATAAAATAAGCTCCTATAGAAATAGCGATCACGATTAAAATTATCGCCATAATAGTATTCTTTTTCATAGATTCAAATCCTCTATTCCGGGTTTTACTGAGAACAAAAATTTGTCTTCATATAAAATGATCGTTAAATTGTAATCTTTATAACTAGATTCCTCGTCTAATAAAGAAGTTTTAATCTTCCCTTTTACGTAATATTCTACTACCTTTTCAGATACTCTGTGCTGATACATTTCGTCTCCAACATAGTCGTAAAGTGCATTTTTATCGAGTGTAGGAACATAGTTTTTAACGTTTATCTCAGATATATTATTAGAAGTCTTATAATCTTCCTCTAAAATGGTGAGGATATTCGATGCATCTCCTTCTTTAATATAGGAGATGAACTTGTCAGCACACCCTATGACTGTAAAATAACGACTGTTGTCTGTCACTAGTACTGTCTTCATGCTCTCCTTTTTTTCTTTTCTGAGATCGATATATTTACCGATCAAAGAAGCTCCCAAAAATACTACTAAAACTCCTAAAGCTACGATTATAGTCAATATATTTTTTTCTTTTTCTGTAAGTTCTTTCATCAAACCATCCTATCCGAAAACTAGCGCTAGCATATTGGCCATCTTTCTGACCTGATAATTAGTATAAGCCATTCTATCTTCCTCAGTCGTCTCTTCACAATTCGCAGTATTATTTATAGAACAATACCCATCTTCATGAGCACATGCTTTTGTAACTCTGTCTGGTATTCCGTCTGGATAGATATACTTGGCATAAGCACATCCGCCCCATCCCCAATGAACTCCTGTATACCAATATTGTCCTAGAAATGCGTACTTGCTCATCATGCTTTCGACCGAATCGTATCTAGAAGAAATGTTATTAAAGAAAGTATCCATGGAAGACTCGAACGACGTAAACTTTGAACAAGCTGCTATGCCACCTGTATTGAAACATCTATAACCGAAATAGTTGTAATTAGTTCCTGGACTATATCCTTCAACCATCGATCTCGCTATTACCAATTCTGGATTGACATTCTTTTTAGAAGCAGTTTCATATATTGTCAAAGCACCGTCATGATTTAAAATTTCATCTCTAAATGAACTACACCCATTCTTCGCTTGTGTCGAAGAAAAGTTACAAGCTTTATCGCTCGAATAATAATCTTTTACCTTTGCAACGAATTCTTCCTTTGAATATCTCGTCTTATTAAAGTCTATAGAACTCGTAGGTCTAGGATTTTCTGGATCTATATAGTCTATCGGATCGACAGAAGCACCGTTTATTATCAAAGTAAAGTGCAAATGCGGCCCGGAAGAACTTCCACTCGAACCTATAATTCCTAGTACTTGACCTTGTGAAACCTTATCTCCTTTAGAAACTTTTAACGAATCCCTATACATGTGGGCGTAAATGTGGATATTGCCTTTGACATCTTGAATTTTTACATAGTTACCATATCCGCCACCACATCTTGTATGACTTTTGTTGTTCATATCACTTCTAGAGACGCACGTATTGTTCGTATCTATTACTGTACCGTCTAAGGATGCGATTATATTTGTAGAATTAAATGTACCTTTTAAATCGATACCGTTATGAAGTTTCTTTACACCACTTATAGGATGTACTCTGATCCCATAATGGCTGTTGATATGTGTAAACTCGGGATCATCTGCTGCAAAAAGTCTTCCTTCCTCATCAGTTTCTGTTGTAACTGATCCGATCGGCCACCAGTATGAGCTACCCGATTTTGCTATAAAAGATCCACTGTCTTCTTTATTTTTCATATATTCTTCGACGATTAGCTTTATATCCTCGACGATCCGTTCTCTAACGGCGATTAAATCCTCTTCTGCCCACGTCGTTATATCCTTACTTAGCGAATGTGAATCTGCATATGATTTATACTCGCCGTGAAGATGTGGTTTTTTGTCGAAATAATCGGACTCAGTGAGATATCTATATAGACCGTCTATTGAAGACTGAGAATCGGTAGAACTTTGTAAAAATGTCGAACCACCAGATTGTTCACATAGTTCCCTAGCTTCTTGGAATCCTTCTTTATTAGGATATTTTCGTATTCCAAAAAAGGCTGACTCGAAAAAATTAAAAGAAAAAGTTTTATTATCACTACTGTACAAAAGGTGTGTCTCTGTGATGGGCTCATTGCTTCCTTCGGCATAGCGGACCTTTTTACAATAAGCTGTATTGACTTTAAATTGCTTGATCAGTTCTTTCAAACTGTCTAGCTCCCGTTCATATATGATCTTACCTTCTTCTTCTTTAACTGTAGGATTCTCGTAATCTATCTCATCGTCTTCATCGACTGAAAAAGCACCATTGCCTTCTGTGAATTCGTTTATATCGTATCCATAAAAAATTGTACTTAAAACTATATATTTTTGTTCATCAGTTAAACTATATTTTTTAGAAAGACTATCTAATTTTTTAAAAAACTTAGTCTGAGATTCTTTTATTTTTTTAGCTTCTTCAATCTGTTCTGGGGAGCAATTCTTATCTCCTTCTTTACATAAGTCACCCCAGAATTCTTCGTACTCAGCTGTTATATCATCAGAACCCTGTGCAGCATTTGAATAATCTAAAAAAATAGAAGAAATGCTCGCGATCACTATTACTAGTAGTAATAAACCTACTACGACCGCAGCAATTACTCCTATTATCTTTAATTTAGTGATAGGAGGTAACGATTTCCAAGCAAAACCTAATAGAGCTTTTTTCTGTTCTTTTTTCTCTTGATCGTTATCCATACCTACTCACCACCTTAATGTATTATAAACCTCCGCCTGAACCGAATGAATCTAACTCTTCTTGAGTTAAAACGACGTTGATCTGCATTCTTCTAGATCCACAGACGAAAAGTCCTTGTCCCTGACTGAATCTCTTGATTGATTCCATTTCATTTTCGTTGAGATCTATCAATTTAGATAAATCCTCAACTGCTTGTTTCTTTAAACCCATAGCCAAATAATAACTAGCATTGTCGAATATTGCTTTACCGTGCATCAATATTTTATCGGCCGCAAAATCTGTAGGCTGTTGAGTTATTATGATAGTACCGGTGTTATATTTACGACTACGTCTTTGAATCTGAGCTAAGAATTCTGCTCCTAGTTCGTTTCTACTTCCCAGAAGTACGTGTGCCTCGTCGACTGACATTACGGTATTAATATCTTTATCTAAGCACAAACTCCAAGCGTATTTTAGAATGTTGAAAAATAGAGCATTTCTTATAGAAGAATCGCTATTCATGAGCTCTCTTATGTTGAAAACTACGAAGTTACTCTCAGGTTCAATCGTCGTATGTCCATTGAAATAATAGCGAAGCTCTTTCGTGATAGGGCGTATTTTAAGTTCTAAACGTTCCATTATATCTCTTTCACGCGTATGCTCAGGCATCGATAGTATTCTACCTCTTATAGTGGCATACACATCATCAAAAGTAGGATAATCTGAGCTTCTAAATTTGCTAAAATTAGTATTGAAATCTATATTGAATCGTTTATATGTATCTTGTACGACATCGCTAAATAGAGTAAGCACGTCATCTTCGATATCTGGGTAAAGATACGACATGAAAGCTTTTAGAGTAGATAACGTTCTCGTTAAGATAGCATAACTTTGGCCGTTTGCTATATCCTCAGCATCTTCATCGACGATAACTTCTAGTGGATTTATCATTCCGAGATCTCCACCTTTTCCCAAATTGATGAAGTCTCCATTGAAGCTTTTACACATATCTTCGAGCTCACCTTCTGGATCGATCGCTATTATTCTGTAATCGTTTCTAAAGTGAGTTCGAAGCATCAGTTTAGCTGCGGTAGACTTACCAGAACCAGAAGCTCCTAGTATCAACATGTTTGCATTGTTTCTATTGTGTTCTTTTTTAATCTGATACAAAAACTGGTTGAAAAGAACTACACCACCGGAGAAATCCACTCCTAAAAGTGTACTCAGTCCGGGATCCTTTACACTGTCGAAAACAAATGGATACATCGCTGCAATAGTGTTAGAAGGTATCGGAGTACCGATCCTATCTTCGATATCCTGTTTAGGAAATATTGGAATCATCGATTTCAATACTTTTTCCTGTTCGAACATTAGAGGTATACCTCTCATATCCATACCAGTCATATAAGTACGAATTTCCAATTTTTTATTTTCTAACTCTTCTTCGGTGTTAGCGCTCAACATGACGTGCATCTGAAAGTCGAAAATCTTCGCACTAGATGCCGCTAATTGTTGAATAAATACTTCTAGCGATTCGTAGTCCTGTCTTATTCTTTCCTGCAATGTATGATCGTTTTCTTTTTGAAATCTATCTTTTAAATCGGCTATTTCTTTGTCGATCATTTTTCTCATCAAAGCAAAATCTATCGGAATATGCTTTATTACTACTTTAACTCCGGGAATGTTCGTTATATTTGCTAGATATCCGTGATCTATAAACTTAGGATAACTTATTATTGAAAGTATAGTACAATATTTATCGCCAAGTCTAAAAGAAGTAGGTCTAAATTCTATTCCCTTAGGAGCTAATTCACTTTTTAAACTACTCATACACTCGTCACCGGTCCAAATCTAGAAGACTCTGCTCCATTGAAGAAATTATCCAAAAGCATTCTCAAATCGTCATTTGATACTTGTTTGCTATTTAAAGTACAGTTAGCTAAACCGTTTATCAAATTCTGCAATCTCTTATGAATAATCTCTGGCTTTTTCTCTTTAAACAAGATGAAATACTCTGTATCCACAGCGTTCATCTGTGTACTCATAAACATGTTGGCTTTGCTTATATCTTGCATTAAAAGTTTTCTGATGTGTTGATTATTTGTATTATTGTATTGAACTTGTAAATTAGCCAAATAGACGTTTATGTCGACAGGTCGACCAGCTGAAATCAGCCAAAATTCAAAATCTATAGTGTTGTAAAAGTTTCTCAAAGAGAAAATTACATTATTTTGGACATCTTGATCGAGGATAAAGATATTTTTCGGTTCTATCTTGACACCTGTGACCAAAAAACCGTTATCTAGCTGAAGCATTCCATTGTTTATTGCTCTAACTGGAAGCCAATCTTCAGCTGTCTTATTATTTGTTACTGCCATCTTTATAACACCAACCCTTCCATTTGTACGTTCTCTGTTTTACGAAATAAAACGAGTATATATTCATAATTAACTGTAATATGTTGTGATAATTAGGTACTGGAAACACCAAGAATGAAGCGATCAAAGCAGGAAACAGTATCAGAATCATTCCGATAAAAGAATCGGTGTGTATCGCAAGTAACAATATAAGCGTAAGACCTATACCACTTAAAAATAGTATCAAATCTACTGTTGTAAACATTCCTAGTATCATTTCCGACTTTTTCGAATTCGCCGGTATTAAATAATTGCCTCTCATCTTTTATTCCTCTTTTCTTATTTAGATCCACCGCCTGAAGATCCACCGCCATTGTTGTTTCTGCTCTTTCTCTGTTCATCACGAATTCTTTGCGCAGCAGCCTCAGCTTGAATAGTAGATTTACGTTTACCAATAGCCTTATTGTAGGCATCCATGACATTTTGTACATCTTTCCACTCATGGCCGCCAATTAATTCACCATTGCTATTTACGACCTTACTTAATGCCTCTGATAAAGACATCTCCTGTGTCACGCCACCGATAGTAACTTTTTCTTTGAGATCTCTCAACTGAGGATTCGCTCCTAAAAGAGC
Source organism: uncultured Bacilli bacterium (assembly GCA_910587535.1). Lineage (GTDB taxonomy): Bacteria > Bacillota_I > Bacilli_A > RF39 > UBA660 > RUG11867. The sequence goes on along the minus strand of CAJUKM010000012.1, from coordinate 22,020 downwards.
ATTAACCTCAGCCGCAGCAACTTTGAGTTTGCCATCGTTTCTCTTGATGAGATCTGCTTCTTTAGCAGCTTTTTGATTATAAGCATTCGTTAAATCGCTATAGTTGTGACCACGATATGACCCTCCATGTGTCGAAAGATAACTGAAGAAGTCGCTTTCTTCTTGTTGTCCAGCAGGTGCAGTAAGTTTCCATGCTTCATAATCCGCTTTAAAGTCGTCTTTCTGTTTATACTTGAGTTCTTCGTAAGCAGTATTGAATTTATTATAAGTTTCATCTTTTGTCTTGTCGACTTTAGCAGAACTAGTAGTTTGGCTAAGTCTTTCAAGTAAAGAAATTTCTGCATTACTAGAATTGAAATTTCCATGTACAAATGATGAAAAATTTTCCTTTGTGTCACTCCAAAAGTCTGAAGCGTGTCCACGTAGAACACCGCCTAAAGTATTGCCATGTGCATCATAATATGCTTGACGATTTCTTCTATTCTGCTGAACAGTGTTGTTGACAGTTCTTCTATTGTTAGAGGCATCTCTCCAGTTGTGAGCATTCCTTCCTGCCCAGACGTTTCTCACTCCAGCAGAAGTTCCACCAGCTACTGCACTTCCGAATCTTCTACCTAAATATTTCCATTTAGATTCATTTTCTCCACGTTCAGTATTGGCAAAATTTTGGATTGCATTTGTACCTACTGAACCTAGAGTGTTCGTAGCTACACTTCCCATTGCAACAGCCCTGTTGAATGCTTCTTTGACTATTCCAGTGCTCTTTATTCCGAGTAGATCAAACAACATCTGTGGGGCTTCTTTTCCGAACTTCAAAAGTCCAAATATTAGAAGTACTACTGTTATAAGTTTAGTTGGACCAATATTCTCCAAGGTATAACTGAATAAATTATTAACGGTATCCGGAATGAAAGATATCAATAAAATTACTATGTAAATGACCAACATAAAGAAGAAAACTTCTAAGTACACCTTTATTAAGGTATCTATCCAAGTTTTTCGAAGTCCTTTTTTGTTAGGCAAAAGCTCTAACGTAACTGGGACTGGAGCGACCAGCTGAATGAGGGCCATCTTTCCGACACGCATTCCTAGATTCAAACAAAAAGATAACATGAAAAACAACAATACTATTCCGGCAACTGTAGGTATAAACATCGGATAAGTATAATCGTCATTGGTTACGAAATCCTCAAACTTATTTATAGATCCTGTCATCTTAGCATTTTCATAGGCTTGACAATAATCGTCATATTTCCCATCAGGATTTTTATCTTCTTGTCCACAATCTAAAGCGGTAAACCCTGAATCGTCATCTGGATAGATGAAAGCAACATATACAGATGCCACCATAGAATTCGCGCCATTTTTTATCATACAATCGGCCATGGTTTTGTAACCGTTTGCTTCATAATCGGCACAAACTGTCGAACCTGAACCTGTTCCTCCACCTAAAATTAAGTTTTCTAGTACTCCAGAAGTAAGGACCGCATTCTGTAAAGAATAGAGTTTTGTAAATAACATCGGAGATATAGTGACAATGACGAGCGCTAAAACTATATCTTTCACAAAAGCTGAAGCGCCAGCCTTTTTATCCATTATCTTATCTGGATCGACGATATAGTTTAAAAGATTGAAAGCGAGGACGAACAACATTACTATCCCTATAATTGCATACATTCTATAAGCCATATGTCTAGTAACTTCATCAGTCAAGATAGTAGCATTCGCCAAGTAATTGAATACAGAGTAGACTACTTTGGCTAAAGCATAGATACCCTTATCTATAAAAAAGCACAGTGATCTAAAAGCATTACCTATCCAATTTTTACCGATTAATAAAGAAGTATTAATCATAAATATCACCTCTTAACGTTCTGCATAATATGAGCAAGTATTACTAAAAGGCTCAAATACACAGGCAGCACAAACTTTCGAATCGTCCGAAATGTTTGCGTTATATCTAGATACGAATCCAAAAATTATACTGATTATTGTAGGAATGAAAAAAATTATTACTCCAGCAATTATTGAAGTTAATATCTTTTGAAAGTTCTTCTTTAAAGTTTCAGGTTTCCCGTCACTTACGACCGCGACAAAATTCATAGAACCCTTTACGATTATTATTAGAGGTATCAATATTTTTACTATAAACAATAAATATCCGCCCATCCTAATCACGTTTGCAAAGTCTGCACAATTTCCACTAAAATCGTCTACTCGATCGTACTGTGTCTTATAATCACTCATAACTAAAACACCATCGTTAAAACTGAGGTTTTTAGCTTCGACGCAATCGATGGCAATAAACATACTGATTATAGTTATAAGAAAGCAAGTAATAAACTTATTCATAATTTCACCATACAAAAATTATACCACAGTTTGCAAGTATAATAAAGAAAATATTGTACACCTTTAAGAAAGAAAAAAACTCATATTCATTATGAATTTGAGTTCTCTAAAAGAAGATTTCTAATTCTATTTTCCAACATTATATTCGCCGTATTTAAATCTTCATTTTTATCTATTTTAAATGGTTTATCGATAATTATTTTCAAATTTTTAGTTCTAAATTTATAATCTCCTGTAATACAGAAAGGGACGATTGTCGCATCGGCTTTTTTGGCCAAAGCGACAGCTCCAAATTTAAAGGGTAAAAGTAAATTTTCAGTTTTGTTTCTAGTTCCTTCCGGAAATAACCCGATTGCACCCCCACTCTTGAGAACTGATAAAGCTAGACTTTTAGCTCGTTCATCTTTTATACTCCTATCGACTGGAATTACACCAGTAAATTTAAAAAACCATGCCATTTTTCCATCGAAATACTCTTTCTTAGCCATATAATGAATAACTCTCTTAGTCGAAATTATAGCCATACATTGGTCCATCAGATGTTTATGATTACCTACTAGGATTATGGGACCACTTTTAGGTATATTTTCTCTGCCAAAAACTTTAGGTCTATAGTAAAATTTGAACACTAAGGATAATATGGGTTTAAGAAATTTATACCCCCATTCCCTAAGCCTCATATTCACTTTTCTCTGCATCTCTTTCCTCTTCCTCTAATCTTTTATAATCTATTTTTTTATATAACGTTTCTGGCAGACTACTTCGAAAACTGATATTTTTAACCTGTGAATATTGAGCTAAATTCTTTCTGCATAGTATTCTAATCTCTGCCTTTATTTTTGTACTTTCTAAAACTCCCTCTTTTAAAACTATTATCGCTTTTGGAACTTGCATCTTATATGGATCTGGCACTCCTATAACAACACATTTTAAAACTTTCGGATGAGTCTCGATTAAAGCTTCTATTTGACTTGGATATATATTAAAACCGGACGATACAATTATTCTTTTAATTCTCTGTGTAAAATATACTAGACCGTTTTCCTTCATATATCCTATATCTCCAGTATGAAGCCAAAGTTTCCCATCGTCATGTTTTTTTAAGACATTTTTAGTTTCCTCGAGGTCGTTCATATAACCTATCATAACTGTCGGCCCACAGACGCATATTTCCCCTTCTTCTAAAGGATCAGCACGAGTCGTAGAATTAGGTTTGCATATTTTGATTTCGTTTCCTATCATTGCTCTTCCAATCGCCCCTAATTCGTTTGAATCTGGAAAAGTATATATTGCGGCTGCCGTACATTCAGTCATGCCATAACCTTTAGAAATGTTGATAGTAGCTTTATGATTATGTAAAAAAGAATTGATATTTTTTTCTAACTCTAATGTTAATGAATCTCCTCCGCTTATCATGTATTTTAAACTTTCAAGCGACACACACTTTAAACCCTTACTTTTGATCATCGCTTCCCAAAGAGTTGGAACACCAGCTATTACATTTGGTTTAAACTTTTTCAAAATATAAGAAAAATATTTTTCGTCGAATTCCGGAACTAAGATAACCTCTACCATTAAAGACAGTGGACAATGGACACATACCCCTAATCCAAAACCGTGAAAAATTGGAAGAAGTGTTACTATTCTATCCCCTTCTTCGACGTCGATAACGTTTACTGCACCTTGCCTTGCAAGTGCATTGAAATTGTAATTGCTCAACATTATGCCTTTAGGTTTACCAGTAGTACCTCCACTGTGAAGAATTACAGCTACATCACTTGCCGAAATTTTCAAACTATCCTTCTTATGATAAAAATATCCTTTATTTAAAAAATCTATATAATTTATAACGTTCTCACTGCGATGGCATTCAATTTTTTTTCTCTTAAAAAACTTGTATCCATATTTATAAAGAGGATTCATCTCTTCTGATATGTCGACCAAAATAATTTTCAAATTTGGATTATCTTTAAAGCAGTTGAAAAACTTATCATAACATTGATCAAAAAGAAATATAATTTTCGGTTTAGATATGTTTAAAAACTGATCGAATTCGACTTTTCCGGATAAAGGATGTATCATTTCGGCAACAGCACCAATTTTATTTACAGCGTAAAATACTTCAACTGCCTCTGGAGTATTCGGCAAACATATGCTCACTACATCTCCCTTTTTTAAATCATAAAATCTTAAAGCCTTTGCTAAAAGATTTATCTTTCTAAACATTTCACCATATGTAATTCTATTACCGAAGTAATTTAATGCAAAAAGATCGAGATTTTCTCCTACTTCATTTTTCAAATATTCATAAATGGTTTTGTTAGAAAATTCGATTTTCTTTGTTTCTTCATCGTAGAAATGCAATCGTCGATTTTCTTTCGTATCGACATTTGTAAATTTGTTTAAAAGTTTAACTATGTGTTTTTTAATCATTTAACGATCTCCTTTTTTAAAGTCGACTTCACTACATTCATAAGTTTTTCATTTGCTAAAACCAGATTATCTTCCACCTCGATAGTATCTAAGAATTCGATTTTAAGTTCATTTTTAAAGGGCCTATACTTTCCACTTATGACAAAAGGCAATATAGAACATTTGGTTTCTTGTGCCATTTTTACTGCGCCATACTTAAAAGGCATTATCAATTCTTTCGTCCTATTGATAGTTCCTTCTGGAAATAAACATATGCTAACGCCACTTTTTAAACTACTTATTGCCTCGTCTAATGCATCGTGATTTTTGCTTTTTGTTCTATCTACTGGTATTACTCCCATCCATTTAAAAAAATATTTTTTAACACCTCTAAATAGAGTATGTTTCCCCAGAAATCTCAAGTTTTCATCATAAAGACTCAATAACAGTAAAGCATCTAAATTATTTGTATGATTTCCAACAAGAATTAAGGGTTTGTCGTACTTAATCTTATCTAATCCTGTGACACCTGGGCGATAAATTCCCAAAAAGACCACTTTTAATATTCGCTGCACTATCTTATATACCTTTAAATTTATTTTTGAGCATCCCCCATCTTTTAAATTATATGTTTTAAGCCAAAAAAAAAGCCAACATGGTTGACTTATTATTATCCGATACAATTCTCTGGCATTGTAATTCCAACTAATCCGAATAGCAATTTACAGATCAATGGAATAAAGAAAAGTAATATTGCTGCAACGAGCCTCTTAGAAAACTTTCCAGAAGCTTTCTTCATGTCGGCTGGATCTCCACTTAAAACAGCCTTTAAAAAATCACTAGTAGTAAATACAGCTACTAAGACAGGCCCTAAATATTGAATCGTTTTAAAAATGTTATTTATAATTTTAGTGAATTCTTCTCCCATGAGACCATTACATTCATCTTTTTCATGCATTTGTCCATCGGATTTATCCTTATCTTTGTCTGGAAAAGGATTCGGATTTTTATTTATTCCATCATCTGTAGTATCATTATGTCCCTTACCTACTAAAAATTCTATCTGAGGACTTCTATCTGCCGATCCATAACTCTTAGCAAAGACGTCTACCTCGATAACAAAGGACATTAAAATAAAAGAAATAATTGTCAATATATAAAGTTTCTTCATGTTAATCACTAATAAAATTATATCATTCAAAAAGCTCAAAGACAACTAAATTTTAAGAATGCTCTTCGGCTGTTTTGACTGCATTACAACAATTTTCCTTTGAAGGTCTAAAAAGACAATCGTAACAAGTTTCATAATCGATTCCCGAATCAGCCACTACTTCGTCGAATTTTCCCACAAATCCAAAAACGACCATACACAATGTCGGTATAAAAAATACGACTATAGCAACTGCAATTCTATAAAACAAATTTTTCATGTTCTTCTTTATATCTTCTGATTTATTAGAAATTGCAACTTTTCCTATGTCGAATATACCGATTATTATGAGTATTAATGGTAAAGAGATTTTAAAGATATTTAGACATTGACCGATCAACTGTAGAAGTGGAGATAAGTCTCTACACAATGTACTTGCCATATTTAGCCTCCATAAAAATACTAAAAAAGTATACTTCCTTATAAAAAGTATACTTTATACATCATATTCTTGTCAAATCTGCTTTAATCAATAGTAGATTGTGCGTTTACACATTCAGCAGACCACGGTACGGTAATACATTTATAACAAATGTCGAAATCCATCTTAGCAGTTGCATCGCCAAATTTGTTAACAAATCCGAATGCCAACATGATTATTGTAGGTACGAAGAATATTACGACACCTCCAACTAATCTCCAGATCAATCCAGTAGCAGTTTTCTTGATTTCCTCTGGTTTACTAGAAACAGCGGCTTTACCGAGATCGATAAGTCCTAAACCTATAATAAATAATGGAATTATTATTTTAAAGATAGTAAGCGCCCAACCGACGATACCTAGTATTTCATGTGTATCAGCACAAAATGTAGCGGCACCTTTACCTATTAACATTAGTCCGTTCATATAAATCTCTCTCTTTCTTATAAGACAATTTTATCTTAAAAGGATATAATTGTCAAACATAATAGTAAATTTATGTAAAATGAAATTTACTTCCTTTTTTTACTATTTTTAAGTCTCCTATACATAACTTGTCTAGTCGCTACTATGAAAACAGTTATCATAATCGTCATGATAAGTGTCGGTAAAATCCAACTGAATCCACTGATGCTTTCTTTTTGGGGAGCATCTTTTTTAGAAATAAGTGCATAATCTATTCCATTTTTGATAGAAAACTCTACTTTTCCGTCCATATTTCTTAAAGATCTGCTCTCGATTCTATCGTTATCATAGTAATAAAGAGTATAAATATCTTCATCACCATCGACAGTTACTGTGTACACACTTCCATCTGGGATATTGGTATCTTTAGTGCTGAAACCTAAATATTGATACCCCTCTAAAAATTTCACAAGTTTAGCTGTTGTAATCCCATTTTTAATGTTAGGATTTAATTTTTTTTCCGAATCGATATTCTTAGAGTCGATTTTAAGAGATGAGATAAATTCTCCCCCTTGATTTCTCCATTCATAATAAAGCACCTTTCCGCTAGTCTTAAAGGCATCTATCGTATCCTCACCTAAAATTACTCCTTCACCAGTAACTGCTACAGTTATAGTGTTTTCTTCACCGTTTAAAAGTGCATCTTTAATAGATATTTCTTCATTAGGGATAAATGTATTATCTTCAGTTCTCAAAATAGTAAAACCATACTGTCGCTGCTCACCAGTACTCGACGTTACCAAAATTACTAAAGAATTATTTCCGACATATAACTCTTCGTCCCCTATTACTTCGACGATAGAATTCGGATCCTCTTGAACATACGTAAGACCCAAAGTTTTTTTAGAAAAAGGTACAGTTATTGTATACTCCATAACTTCCTTATCAAAACTAAAATCGACATCTACAAAAGAGACGCTAGAAAGATAGTTACTTCCATTACCAACAGAATAGTTAGTCCTGTCTACAAAAGTTTCTCGCCTATCGATAATGCTTATCGATGATAATGCCAATATGAGAATCAATACTACAAGTTTTATCTTTTTCATGAAATAACCACCTATTCTTTTTTATTCAACTCAATTCTATCACAAAAGCGTATAGTTTTACAATGAAAAATAGCATATTTAATGCTACTTAAACTATTCCTCTTCTTCTCTATTAAAGTTTACCCTATCTTTGTCTACATACACTATTTCGTCTTTATATCCATTGTTAAGAGTCAACATTATAGAATAACCTATGACGTATGAACTCTTATTATATAACTCTATTATTTCTGAATCCTTAAGTTTACTTCCCGGATAATTATCTTCGACATACTTTTCTAAATCTACTGTGCTGACGATACTCATCTCAGCTCCAGCCTGTTCTCCTTCCGGTTTCAAGGCTTTTTCAAGCTTTTTATAAATCAAACCTTTAAAAGGTTCTAGCTCTTTAGAATTCGATGCATATTCCAAATCTAATGATTTTGGATCGACATAAGATCCTTTTTTGACTACGTTTAAAGTCGCTGTAGCACTACTTTTGTTACCATGGATGTCTGCTACTTCTATTTCTATCTCGTGTTTACCGACTTCTCCAAATTTAGCTTCATCCTTTGAATTTTTAAGAGTCACAAGACATGGCTTAGATTGATCTTCGCAACTTGCTAAAAAATCTCCTAAAAATAGATCTGGGTCGTCCTCTTCGACAGTCAATTCCTGTAAAGTAAACTCTGGAGCTTTCGTGTCGACGACTTTAATAGTACCTTTTTTTCTCGTCTTGTTGTGACTTACATAATAGGTATACTCGCCAACTTCCTCAGTATTAACTCTACTTAAATCTAATCTATATTCGTAATAATTTGTAACTTTGGTCTTTAAATAATCTCTGACGTCGTTACTAGGTTCTTCTCCGTACTCGATTTCTACTGTCCTAACAGAATAGTGTATCTTCTTAAACACGAAAAAATAACCACATCCTGCTAAAACTACTATGACGAGCATTAACAATACTCCAGCATGTTTGCTGTTCGTAGTTACATCTAAAAAATCTTCATCCATACTATATCCACCTAGTCATAGGTACTTTCCTAGTACAAAACTTCTCATATGAATCGAAAAAACTTATGATCGCATTCACTATAGTGTCGAGAACATTCTCTCCTCTTTTTACGCGAATATTTAACATATCCGTTTTAACTTGCTCCCTAAAGCAATAGTCATTTATATATTTATATAGCATCTTATCGAGCTTTTCGATCTTTGTAACATTTTCTGATCTAGTAATATCGACACTGAAAATAAACTTTTGATAGATATCGATAAGTTTCTCAGAGATGAGGTCATCACTGTAATATTCAAAATTGATTATCGTATAAAAATGTGGACAATGTCTAAGTACTTCTCTATTTTTATCCATACCTCTATCACCTATTCTTATAACAAATTATATAATAATTGTTTAATTTTATCAACTATTTTTGGATTAAATAAAAAAACAGATACCTCTATTTTATATCTGCTTCTCTATATGGATTATTGATAGTGCCATCCCCTATCATAATTTGCACATAATCTGGTTTCAAATTTATTACTGGAGCCACTGCACAATTTTCATCATAGACAAAGTTATTCACTATTCCAAGGCTATGAACCATGAATTCGCCAGCACTTTTAGTATTCGTATATCCTGGTGTCATAGTCCAATAAAATGGACCTTTATATAAGTAGTAACTTTCGTTAGCTGTTAAATATTTTCCGCTCCCTGCTGCCAATACCTCATCGGCAGTGATAAGACCAACTGGATATATTAAATCGCCATTTCCTTTTTCTTCATCAGACACCGTAAACGCATCGTTCTTTTGTGGGCATGTAAATCTAGGTTGCACTTTACTTTCATCTGTATTAAATACATTCGTTCTCGCTGTTGCTCCGTACCCTATATAATTACTTCCATAGCCTAATCCTGTATCAATGTTCCAACCGGTTATCTCTTTTCCAGGAACCGTTCTGTCATTGCAAAAAATTTCATCAGCTATATGTGCATCTAAATTTTTATCTACTATATTTTCTTTATACCATGAATCTATTATTGTCTTTAAGTCTGAATTTGTCTCATTTGTTTGAGCCTGAGATTTTGAACTACTTGTTTCTCCTTGTGCTCCTCCGAACATCCACCCTACATACTTTGTATCATCATGATTTGCATTGAATGGTTGTTCTGTATATGCGAGTCTTCCTGTATCATTTGCTCCATTTGCATAGCCTTGCGTTCCATCGTAAATGATCCTTAGACTTCCATCTCCGTTTATTCTAACGATTCTCCAATAGAAGTCTCCAAATTTTACATAGTTATTCTCCACTGCTCCACGATAATAATAGCTCGTTCCATAGTCGTCTTCCAATGCAAACATTCCCTCATCTGTTGTCGCAGGCATAGCAAAATTCGGATTTCCTTCATTTATTCCTTTTACTGGGTGCCCATTTAAAATAGCCATTACTGTCTTTGGTATAAAGCCAGGATCATAAGTAGCTTCCCCCAATTTAAATTTACTTGCAAATATTGCGTCTAAATCACCTTTCTGATCTATATCATCCAAGTTATTAAAAGTTATTGTCAATTTATAATAGTAAACTGCTCTAGCTGGGATTTCTAAATCTTTGGCGAGATTTCTATCGCTAGGTATTAATGCATTTGGAACATTAGCACTAGCTGTTTCAAGTGGTATCCAAGCCCCTTCTTCACTAGTTTTATATTCTAATTTATATGAAAGAGATTCTTCTATATAAGTGTTAATCATGTCGTTAAATAGCATGCTAGTCTTAACGTCTTGAGATCCGATATTTCTAATTTTGAATTCTTTAGTTACACTTTCACCTAATGATAAAGTTGCATTTACTCCATCTGAATTATCTTCGAACACTAAAGCCAATGTACCAGAAGTTAATGTTAGTTTCTGTCTTTCTTCTCTGCCTAAGTTAAGCATAAAGTAGGCATATGTTCCTAATGTACCTGCTAAAATTATTGTAATTGCAAGAAGTACTAAAATAAATATCTTTTTTAGAGTCGCATTTCTTTCATTCATAAGTACACCTCTTCGCCGGTTAGGATATCCGCAATTATTTATAATATTATAGTACAACAATCTCCATAAATTACGTCGAATTTTACCTTCTTTATTCTCTTTAAGGATAACACATTACCCTTAAAGCTCTATATATTCACAAATGTATTTGATATTAAAATACGAAAAAGACGAATCATTCGTCCTCTAAAAATTATCTGTTATCGACAGTTCTAAATGGATCATCTATAGTTCCTGATCCGATCATCGTTTTTACATATTCTGGTTTTAAGTTTATTACTGGAGCTACATGTACAGATGTAGCTTTTACAAATATATATGGATGATCTCCTACCAATATGATATTAGCTTTACTTTGATGTAATGAATCAGGAGTCATCGACCAATATTTATTACCTTTATAAAGATAATTGCTATAATTTACATTATAAAGTCCAGCCATCATTTTTTCATCGACCGTCAAAAGTCCTATAGGATATGTTAAACTTCCATTGCCTCTTTCGGTATCGCCAACGGTAAACGCGTCGTTTTTCTGTGGACAAGTAAGTCTTACTTGTCCGTACATATTTGCCCTGTATCTACTTCTTCCCATAGTCCAAGACTCTCCTACTCCGTATCCGACAGTATTACCAGTACTTTCATCCAAGGTTCTATCGTTACAAAATAGTGTGTCTGACACATATCTATCATAATCTCGATCGACTATATTAGTCTTATACCAATCGTCCACGACACTTTTTATTGATGAATTTGTTTCATTTCTTACTGACTCTTCTAAAGAAGCCGATGCTACTCCATTTTCTCCTCCAAACATATATCCCATGTACTTCGCATCATCTTGAAAGTCGTTCCACACCTGTTTTAGATGAGTAAAACGATCTGTATTGTTTTCTCCATTAGGGTGAGCTGTAGTTCCATCGTATATCATTCTTACTGAACCGTTACCATTTATTCTGACTATCCTCCAGTAAAATCCTGCAAACTTGACATAGTTGTTATCCACCGCACCTCTGTAATAATAACTCGTACCATAATCATCTTGTGCCCTAAATACTCCTTCATTTTTAGTAGCTTCGACAGTAAAGCTCTTTGGATAATTTTCGTTTGGAACGACTTTCAAATATTCTAATACTTCTCTCGCTTGCCCTGCTTTATACTTCGCAACTATCTTAGTGTTGGATTTACCCATGACTACTGTACTATCATTAATTGTACTGTCATATCCAGATATCTCCCATTCTATAAAATCGCTGTCCAGACTTAAAGGAATTGAAATATTTTGTTCATCACCAGCACTGAGATTAAATGTCTGTATCTCACTAGATCCATCTATAGTTCCGCCATTTGGATCTACTGTTAAAGTATATTTCCTTATCTTAGAAGACTGTTGGATGTCAAATTTAGTCGAAAATACGGCATTTATATCGCTAGTCTGATCTATTGTATCCGAATAATTTAAAGTTACTACTAAATTGTAATAGTAAGTCTTTCCTACGGGTATAGTTATATCTGGTACTAATGTACTTGTAAACTCCGTACTAGACGTTGGTACGTTCTTAGAGCTTATCACTTCACTGTAATCTCCATTCTCTGACTCTGAATAGAAAAGAGTATAAGTAAGGCTACCTTCTGTATAAGTATTTATCATATCTAACCACTCTATAGAGACTGTCGCGTCTAATGTTCCGGTATTCTCTAGAGTAAACTTCTTAGTGATAGATTCTCCAAATGTCAATCTGGCATTTATCCCGTTATCGTTATCGGCAAATCTGAGACTTAAAGTACCCATATCAACTTCTGCTTCTTGTCTGTTGTCGTTGATAATGACGGATGTAAAATATGCGTATGTTCCTAGAATGCCAACTAACACAAGCGTAATGGCACAGAGCCCTATGATATATAATTTTTTTTCACGTAAGCCTTTTTCTTTCACATAAACCACATCCGACAAAATTTAAAATAACAATACTCTCTAATATAAACATTCTAACACACCACTAGTTTATAAACAACCATAATTAAAACTCTTTTTTCGTGAAACCAAAATACTAGCCAAAATATAATGTACTATCGATAAAATTACAGTTGGTAAAATCATAAAACGAATACTCCATTCGAAGACTAATCCACAGATCAATGTGCCAAGCGAATATCCGATTAAACTTGAAGAATACTTTAGAGCTGTAAACAATACTATATAATTTTCATCTATATTATTAGAAAAGAAACTGCTAAAAATGAACTCGTAAATACAATCTGTCAACAATAAGTAAATAATCGTCAAAACAAAGACAAGCTCGTTATTTGTCAAAAATGACAGTACAAACAATATAATTCTTATACCGTATTTAAAAAATAGATTGATGTGCTCGTTTTTAAATCGCAGATAATTTAAAACGATCATAGCTAGAAAATTTGAAATTATGCCTAAACCAAAGATAGTAAAACTAGCTACATTAGAATTAAAGTGAAGCCTCTCTATGAGAGTGAGCATTGGCATCCCCAAAATGCTACACCACACTACTGAACCGAGCATATTCAAAAACAGATAGAAATACAAGATCTTATTGCTATTAAAATAACTTATTGCTTTGTTGACATCGAAAGAAACCGATTCCTTTTTCTCATCACTGACTTTGATGAAAAATAAAAGGATGAATGAGATAGTCGCAAAAGCAGTCGATATTATGAGGCACACATTATAATCGAAAACAAAACCTATGATCGTTTTTCCTATCAACATCGAAGCCATGAAAAATCCTAGATTGTTAAAAAGAGATTCTACCACGCTCTTTTTGGTATACGCCTCATCGCTTTTATCGATAGACATCATGAGAGGATAAATGCTGGAAAGGATCAGATCGGTTAAAGCGAGATTAAAAAACATTAAAAACTTTATCGCGACTAGTTGACCAGTTCCGTTTAGAAATATTAAAGTAACATTGACACCTAGTATCATTAAAAGCGATATCAAAACTCCTCTTCTTAATTGGGACTTTGAAAATCTTATAGTGAAGTACAAAAACATCAAGACGGTCACTATATATGATATACTGAATACATTGCTTATCGAAGAAGCCTCTAGTCCATTAGTAGCTAGCCACATTTCGGCATAATTATTAAATATCCCAACAGACAACCCGAATAAGGCTAAAAAGAAAAATAATCCAAAGTTACTCTGCTTTTTCATTCCATCAACCCTTCTATTCACAAAAATAATTTTAACACTTATATTTTTATTACGGCAATGAAAAAAACGATCCTTTACGATCGCTTAACTTTCTAATACTTTAACTGCTTTATGGATTAATAGATCGTATTTTACGACTTCTATTCCACCATACATTTCGATGATTTCATCTGCTGTACATCCATATTTTTCAGCTTGCTCTTTAGCGTGAGCTTCTACTTCTTTATCGGTAGCTTCTAATTTTTCTTTTTCGACTATTTCGTCTAATAGATATCTAGACTTGATTCTCTTTAAAGCATCTGGGCGAGACTTTTCTTTAAAGTCGTCCATACTAGATCCTGTAAATTGTAGATAACTCTCAAGAGGTATACCTTGCATTTCCAATCTTTGACTCAAGTCTTTCATCATTCTAGCAACTTCTTCGTCGACTATCTCGTCGTTAATGTCTACTGTCATTTTAGCTATACCAGCTTCAATAAGTGCATCGATATATTTATTTTCAGCATCTTCAGTTTTGTGTTCTAAAATGTGAGCTTCGATTTTGCTCTCTAGTTCTTCTTTAGTCTTGACGTCGTCATAACCTAAATCTTTGAAGAATTCTTCATCTAGTTTAGGAAGAATGCGACTTCTGATTTCGTTTACTTTGACTTTGAAAACGGCATCTTTACCTTTTAAGTTCTCTACATAATCTTCAGGGAATTTGACGTTTACATCTTTAGATTCTCCCTTTTTAAGGCCTATTAATTGAGATTCGAAGCCAGGAATAAACGTATTAGATCCGATTTCTAGTGGATAAGCTTCTCCTTTTCCACCTTCAAATGCTTCTCCATCTACAAAACCTTCGAAATCTATAACTGCGATATCGCCTTCTTCGACTGCACCACTTTTTTTCTCAGAAATCTCAGCCATTCTATTTCTCATTTGAGAGATTTCTTCTTCGATTTCTTTCTTTGTAACTTTAGGTACTTCTTTTTTAACTCCTAAATTCTTATAACTAGAAATCTTGACTTCTGGTTTAGAGATGATAGTAAATTCGAACTCGACGTGACTTTCGTCTATTCCTTTGACATCGACTTTAGGTTCACATGCAGGAGTGATCTTATTTTCTTCTAAAGCTTTAGAATAAGCTTTAGGAAGAGCAGCATCTATTGAATCCATATATAAAGACTCGATACCAAAATTTTTAATAAAAACTTCTTTTGGAGCTTTTCCTTTTCTAAATCCTGGAATATTAGCTGAGGCATTTCTCTTTTTAAAAGTGTTATCTAATATATCAGTCCAATCTTTTCCTTCTAAATTGACAGTAACTGTATGTTCATTTTTTTTCATTAGTAGTTCCTTCTTTCATCGCTTGTATTATATAACAAATAATAGTTTCTTACAAGAGTAGCTTATTTTAGCTACATTTTCTCGAGCTCTTTTACTATCTCATAAAGATAGTCGAGCTTCTTTTTTGAATCCTCTGAATGACTTCTGTAATAGATGTCTTCGATAGATTTTAGAGTATTTCTAAAATAAGGTAAATTTTCCTTATCTTTTATGAGTATAGGTCCGAATTCACATTCTTTCTCTGAATATTCTATCTTTTCATAACTTCTGATAGCTATGATGTTAATATATATCTTTTTGGCATCTTCGATTATCTCTTCGTGCAATATGTTGAAATTCTTTTCCATCAAAAACTTTCTTAGCTCATTGTGGTTATTGTTCGATTGTAATACGAGCTTATCTAACTTATCGAAGTTAGGACTGCTCAATATTTCTATTATGTTTTTAGAACCCATTCCTGAGATGATTGCCGTATTGACATCTAACTCATCTATTTTTTCTATTCCATAACTCAAAACTGGCGTTATATTGCTGTTAAGTTCATACTTTTCGATGTTTTCTATTCCGTTTTGTAACGCATTAGGATTCACATCGCACACGTAGATATTATTTACTATGCCACTTTGGACCAAATAGATATCCAATAAAGCGTGATCACAACCGACATCTATAACTTTATCGTCGTCGAATATGTAGCTAGATAAACTTTTTAATCGATCGCTTATCTTGATCATTACTCTTCTCCTAAGAAATCTTTTAATTTTTTAGCGCGAGATGGATGGCGAAGTTTTCTAAGAGCTTTAGCTTCTATCTGTCTGATACGCTCTCTAGTAACATTGAATCTCTTGCCGACTTCTTCGAGTGTATAACAGGTTCCATCTAGTAAACCGAATCTAAGTTCCAATACTTCCTGCTCTCTTTTTTGTAAAGTCTTCAAGACGTCTTTTATCTGTTCTTTTAGGATCTCATTAGTAGCGTATTCTTCTGGACTCAAGTTCGATTTATCCGGAACGAAATCTCCGAAGTGAGAATCTTCTTCTTCCCCGATAGGAGTGTCTAAACTGACCGGGTCCTGACTTATCTTTATGACTTCTCGAACCTTTTCTACAGTGATTCCCATCTTCTTAGCGAGTTCTTCTTCACTAGGCTCGCGATTCAACTCCAAAGTCATCTGTCTTTGGATTCTTGCCATCTTGTTGATAGTTTCTACCATATGAACAGGTACTCTGATAGTACGAGCTTGATCAGCAAGAGCTCTTGTGATCGCCTGTCTTATCCACCAAGTCGCATATGTACTGAACTTGAATCCCTTATCATAATCGAACTTTTCTACTGCCTTCATGAGACCTATATTACCCTCTTGGATCAGATCTAAAAACAATAGCCCTCTTCCAACGTATCTCTTTGCGATAGATACGACTAGTCTCAGATTGGATTCTGCTAGAATCTTTTTAGCCTCTTCATCGCCCTCTGACACTCTGACACTCAAGCTCATTTCCTCTTGAACACTCAAAAGACTGATTCTTCCTATTTCTTTTAAGTACATTCTGACTGGGTCGTTTATGTTTATATCTTTCGTGATATCCTCATCTGATAAGATGACTACATCTTCACCCTTACCTACACCGCCATTGCTGTCTTCAGATTCATCACCTGACACGACAGAAATGTTGTTCTCTACTAAAACGTTATACAGATTATCTAATGAATCGTTGTCGATATCTAACCCCTTTAAAGTGTCGGCTAATTGTTCAAACGTTATTACGCCTTCCTTTTTTCCTAATTTTAATAGATCCTCTATTCTTTCTTCTAAAGTCTTAATCTCTACCATCTTTAACACATCCTTTTTTTATTTCGATTATTTCTTCGAAAAGTCTCTTTTTCCTATTTACATCTAACTCTAACTTCATTTCCCTTTTTAAATCCTTTATCTTTTCCTTATCTAATATATCTTTAATGACCAATATTACGGCTTCTACATCATCTAAAGTAAATTCATCGGCATGGACATCTCTTATCACCTCTTTGACTACTTCACTCACTTCATTATAGTCCTCTGAGAAGGTGAGATAGTCGGCGAAGTCGATCTCCCTGTTCAACTCGAAGTAGTATAACAGATTATTCGACACAAGTCTATATTTACATTTTGGCAAATCGAGATGATAATGCATAAACATTCTCATCGCATCTGTGTCGTTCATCATATAATATAGCATCGTCTTAAAAGCCTTGTTAAACTTACCAGTCGTTTTGGCTTCTTTGTCGGTTTTTTCTACACTTTCTTCATGTACAGTAACTTCCTCTAAGAGTTCCTTATTCTTTAGTCTACTCTTTAAAAGATCTTTATCTAGATGGAACTCATTTGCCAATTTATTAATAGTAACTTCTATCAAGATGTCATCGTTCGAATCGGCGATCATATTTACGACGTCGTTTATATAGGCAGTAAGCTCTGTCGGATTTTTAAGATTTCTATTTTTTCTCAAATAGATTTCCATAAATTCAGGATAGCTTAACGGATTTCTTAAATTGTCTCGAAAGGCCTCTACACCATAGGTTAGGATATACTCATCGGGATCTTTCTTGCCGGTAAGTCTAACTATACCTATGTCCATATTCTCTTTCATAAGAGATTGTCCCAAGCTGACAGTTGCAAGCTCGCCAGCTGCATCGTTATCCATCACTATTATTATCCGTACATTTAGCTTTTTTAAAAGGGCGATCTGCTCTTTTGCTAAAGCTGTTCCCATCGTCGCGATGACGTTTTTAATCCCGACACTGTAAATCCTTATCGCATCCATAAACCCTTCACAGACAACTATGAACTTTTCCTGTCTTGCTGCTGGTGCGGCTAAATGATAATTATATAAGTTCTCCCTCTTTTTAAATATTATCGTCTCTTTAGTATTTACATATTTACTTTGAGAATCTGTATTATAAATTCTTCCACTAAAACCGTTTACCTTTCCAGTAGAACTCTTTAAAGGAAATATTATTCTATTTCTAAATAGATCGTATGTCCCATTTTCGCCATCGGCGACTAGACCTAAGGCATCCATATCTTTTTTATCTATCTTTTTATTAGTTAAAAGTTTAAAGAGCATGTCGTTTTCAGGTAGGGCTAACCCGATACTGAAATCTTTTATGATCTCGTCGTTTAATCCCCTCGAATGGAGATATTCACGGGCCATTTTTCCGGCGTTAGTTCGAAGGTTATTCTGATAAAAAAGTGTTGCCAAGTTCATGATATCGTAATATTTACTATTTCTCTGATCTTCTCTACTTTCTCTAATCGTGAAAGCCTCTCCCACTTTATCAGCCACTATCTTAACAGCCTCTATAAAAGAGACACCCAAATAGTTCTCTACGAAATTAAAGACATTGCCAGATGCTCCACATACGAAACACTTATATATTTGCTTACTTGGACTTACACTCATAGAAGGACTGTGGTCGTCGTGAAATGGGCAAACGCCAAAAAAGTTTTTTCCGTGACTTTCTAGTTTTATATAAGATCTGATGATTTCGACGATATCCGCGCGATTTTGGATGCGATGAAAATCGTTATTACTTTTATCGTTCATAAAATCACCCTCTACTTATTATTATTCCGTCGACTAGATGTTTTTCTCATCAAAAAACAAAAAAATTGCCAAAAATGACAATTCACAATTATTTATGACGATTTTCATATTTAAACGATACCTTGATTCACATAAGTATTATCCCAATCGACCGTTTTATCATAGAATATGATAGGTGATAATATGTGTAACTGCAATAACAACAATAATCCCTTTTTTGGATTCTTTGGTTTCATCGCGGCCCTAATTCTCGCTTGCATGATATTCTGGCAAACTATTTTAGTTTTGATTCTTCCTCTCCGATTTAACGTACTCGTGCTTTTAATAGAGATAATGCTTTTATTCTTCATCCTCTATAGAATAATATGGCCTCACTAGCCACTCTGTCTTATAGACATAATCTATTAAAGATGATATTTCATTACAAGAATCGAATTCATTTTCTTTAAAAGTGACCTCGTTTGGCATACATAATAAAATGAATAACAACTGTTTTTCTTCTTCTTCCATAGGTGAAGTTTTAAAATATTCTCTCAAGATACTCCCAAATTCTAAATGGAGAGCTTCTTTTTTATAAAAATTATAAATATCCAAGACTGGGCTATCGACAGTAGACTCATCCCAACTGATCAGCGCCTCTCTAGATCCCTTTAAATAATGATCTAACGCGAGCTTATTGTGAATTACGCTAACTCTAGTCTCTCTTTTATCTTTGACTGATTCGTACCAATCGTCTAGTTTACTCTCACAGAAAGCTATCTGATTAAAGAGTTTAGAAGAATTTCTTATAAACAAGTATTCACTTGGACTCATGAAAATCGCCTCTTCGATTCGGGCGACTTCCTCATTATAACGTCTTTTAAAGTATTCGAGATTTCCTTTTAAATTATCGTAGATTTCTTTATATTTATCTTCTCTGACTTCTTTTTTATAGCTCGTCTTAGAGTGTAAACTGCCGACTAATCTTATCATGTCAATAGCTTTTTGATCTTGGGGATAATTCGTATCCTCTATATATTCATAAATGTCTACTTCGCTTCTTGAATCGTCGACGATTCCAGGATACTGATGAAATTCTCTACTTTTCAAATACTTGAACAGTTCCTTTACATCCTTTTTACCTTTCGACTTTACGACGAATTTACCATCCATAGATTCTATAATGGTCGACGACTTCAATCTTGTAATCTTGTATGGTTTATATAATTCGTTTATTAACTCTAAGCTATTCATCTTTCGAATCAGGTATTATAAGTTTACTTTTGATCTCTAAAGCTTCTATGTTGTTATACTCTTTAATAGTCTCTAAAGAACAATTATACTTACTCGAGATAGACTCAAAAGTATCTCCTTCTCTCACGATGTGTACATGATAAGTAATAAATTCATCTGTTTCTAATGTGGACTCTAATATCATATCTTTTTCCTCATCTTCTAATCTAATTTCTTCATCCCTTATATCTGCATCATCTTCGATGACGACATCGATATCTGCTTCGAACGGATTTAACTCCTCTGGTTCTACTTCAGTTAAAACTTCTTCTTCACTATTTCTTTCATAATCATTTTGCCCTATATCGGAAAAGTCGTCTAAGTTTAATTCTTCTTCGGTAATCTCTGGAATGACTGGTTCTATTTTTTTCTCATCATATCTCACTCCAAAATCGATATAGACACTTAAAATATCATCGTCGACTGTATACTCGAAATTATCTATATCATAAGAAAGTGTCGGCAAATCGACGTTTTCCTCTAACTCATATTCGAGCGGTAAACGATGCTCAAAAGATTCTCGATTTAAAGACAATTCATTTGGCTTATAATCTCCATTTAAGATGAACTCACCCTTTAAGAATCCATCGTCAACTGTGAAATCGTGCTCTAAACTGATCGAACATATCTCACCGATGTTAGTCTTGAAAATAATATCTTTTTCATAACTGATAATTTTCTTCATAAAATCTCTCCTTCATCAAAATATATTAATGAAGTCCACGTTTTATACACACATAAAATGTAAAGATATCTATATTTTTTTATGTACAAAAAAAAGTGTTTGATATAATTGAGATGAAACAGGTGATGTGATGAAAAGAAAAATAGCAGTACTAACGGGAATACATGGTAATCTTCCAGCACTAGAAACGGTATTAGATGAGCTAAATAAACAAAAATACGAAGCGATTATATGCCTCGGAGATATTGTATCATATGGCCCAAATCCCAAAGAATGCTTAGAACTATTAAAGAAGAATAAAGTAAAAATATTATTAGGAGATGCCGAACTTAAATGTTTAGATAGAATCCTTTTAAAGAAAGATGAAAAAGATCACTTTAAATGGATTAAAAATAAAATTGGCAAAAAGAACCTGAACTATTTAAAACAGTGTCCTATTTCTTACGACGAAATAGAAGTAAACGGTAGAAATCTATACTTCACTTATTATTTTTTAGAAGACAAAACATCACCTTACCCCTTTTCTAAAAAATCGATTCTAAAAAACAAAAATAAATGGACAGATAGAAAATATCTTTCGAAATACATTGGAAAGAATAATGACTCTAAAATTTTAGAAGATTCGAACACTTTTTTAGTAGGAAGCCTAGGCGTCTCTAACGACGAATACGCTTCTTATATGATCATAGAAATAGACGATCAGGAAGTTACCACTAAAAGGATTAGACTTCTCTATAACAAGGATCTTCTTAAAATTGCGATTGACAAAAAAGATTATCCTTTAAAAAGCTATATTAAAGAAAATATATTTTTTATATAAAAAATATTGTTAATAAAATTAGATTTAAATTTAAAATTTTTAAGAGATTATTTTAATATTTATATATAAAAGGTGGTTAAAATGAAAAAGCATAAAGCAATTTTTGAATCTGAGAATATGTTATTTATTCACATGTCAGAATTATTAATGGATGATTATTTGAAAATGTATAATAATCAAGAAATACAAAAAAGTATATTTAAAAAGAATTA
>CAJUKM010000011.1:20649-33379 GCA_910587535.1 uncultured Bacilli bacterium | reverse complement strand
TGTATCAAAACCTAAAGTGGGAAAGTCTATGTTGGCACTGCAACTTTCCTACTGTCTCACAAATGGATTACCATTTTTAAAACACAAAGTAACTCTATCACCTGTCTTATATATTAGCACATAGTCATGGGTCAATTACAGGATAGATATAAAACTCTAGATCTAGTATCAAAAAAAGATTCTTTATTTGTTATAGATAGAGATGAGAAACCTAATATAAGTATATTCGATCGCGAATGGGAAACTGCTGATTTTGCTGGAGATAAAACCACAAACCAATTAGTAATTATTGATATGCTTAAAGATATGGATTTAGGTATTTCTTATGATATAAATGATTTTCAAGATGTAGCACAAAAGTTAATGCCTAAGTTAAGAGAATTATGTGAAAAATATAATATTACAATACTATTTACGCATCACTTATATAAAAGAAATAAAACATTAGGCAGTACAGCTTTTGATGCTTGTATAGATGGAAAAACAACTTTGTTTGAAACTAGAAATGACCATAATCACTTAATTATGAATAGAGATTTTTCTGGATTTGAGATAAATCTAAAAAGAAATGAAAATCAAACTTTTAAAATAAGTAATCCCGTTGAAGATGATGAACTAGATGAAAACTTAATATTCTTTATCAAGTATGCATCTTTAAAAAAAAGATTTTGAATTTACTCCTACCAGTATTATTCATGATGCTAAATTAAAAACAACAGCATTACGATTTGAAAGAATGTTAAATGCAAATATGGATTTATTACAAAGAGAAGAAATTTATATAACTAAGAATAGAACAAGTGATCAAAGATTATCAGTTACCAAACAAGCAGTAACACATGGCTCTGAAAAAAGCACACATTACGAATTAACAAAACCTAAAACTCAAAAAAGCAATAGGATTTTACCCATTGCTGAAATACTTTTTAGAGATTTAAAACAATTATACGAAGAACAAAAACATTTGCTGATTTTAATGATAATTGGTTTATCTTTGGAGGATTCATTCCTATTATTTTTTATCAAATGCGGCACAAAAAGATAGAAATAGCAAAATTTGCAAATATTAAAAGAATAAGGTTACATGCCTTTAGACATAGTTGTGCGTCTTTACTTATAAACAATAATGCAAACATTGCTGTTATATCACAATTTTTAGGTCATTCATCCATAGAAGAAATACTATATACTTATACGCATATGTTCAAAGATAAACTTTATGATACTGTAAATACCATAAATAAACTAACTTATCTGGCACCTTCAATATAGGATTTTGGTAGTTGATTGGTAGTTGAAAGCAATAATTTATAAAATAATGATTTTAGAAACCCCTGTAAATTCAAGCTAAAACAAAAAGTGAGCCAGCTTTCGCTGACTCTTCAGGGGGTTTTGGTTGACTAAAATTCATATATGATCATGAATGATAGCCAGCATGACATTACATCATGCTATATAAATAATACTTTAAAAAAAAAATTTTGTCAATTATAAATTATATTTGACTTGTAAAGATTTAAGATTTGGGAATTAATAATCTTTTCCTGTCCAAATAAAAGTATATCTGCTATAATAGTCGAGTGATAATATGAAAAAAACATTTATAATTATATTGGCTATTATATTTTTAAAACCTTTCGACGTCTTATCTTTAAATTTGCCATCTCTTCATTCAAATAAAATATTATTATATGATGCCGATAATAAAATAATTTTACATGAACAAAATAGTGATCAAATAACTAGTATTGCAAGCCTTACTAAAATCGTAACGACAATAGTGGCAATCGAAAATATTAAAAATTTAGAAGACACAGTAGAAATAACTTCTTATATGCTAAGAGAAGTTCCTTATGACGCATCGATAGCTGATTTAAAGTTAGGTGATAAAGTGAGTTACAGAGATTTACTGTATGCTTCGATCCTTCCTTCAGGAGCAGACGCAACTATAGCCTTGGCACACAGTATTTGTGGCAATACAGAAAAGTTCGTCGAAAAAATGAACGAATTCGCTTCCCGTTTAGATCTTAAAAGCACGCAGTTCAAGAACGTGACAGGATACGATGCTGAAGGCCATCACAGTACCCTAAAAGAAGTGTTAAAAATACTGACATATTCACTTCAAAACGATCTTTTCGAAACTATATATAAGACTAGGAATTATAGACTATCAAACGGTTTAAACGTTTCAAGCACCATTAATATATACAATAAATTTCTAAATAGAGATACTTCTTCAATCTTAGGAAGCAAGACTGGATTTACCAACAATGCAGGAGTATGCATGTCAGCACTCTTCGAATCGAACGGAAAAAACTATATTATAATAACTACGGGAGCAGAACATGCGTATCAAAAAGCATATAATCTTGAAGATACGTTAGACGTTATCGACTATTTAGATAAAAACTATGTCAAAAGCGAAATCTTTGTAGAGGGAACAATAGTTACAACGATTCCGGTAGTTTATTCTAAAGACGATAAGTATGAGATAAAAACTCCATCGACCATAACGAAATACATCGAACTGCCATTAAAAAAAGAAGACATCAAAGTAGAATATGATGGAATTAAAAAACTTACCCCTCTAAATAAAATTGGAGATAAAATTGGTACCGTTAAATATTATTTTAAAGATAGCCTACTTTTAGAAGAAGATGTTTATCTCAACAGAGAAATAAAATTTTCGATTAAGAAATTCTTTTTTTCACACTACATAGAGATAATTTCAACAGTTACGATTTTGATATTGTTTTTTCTAATAAAAAAACAGAAAAGCAAAACTAGAAAAAAAATAAGTAAAAATTTTTTAAGCGTTTAATTTAAAAGGAGTACACATGAAAAAAATTATTGTAAAATCAACTGATAATTATGAGTTAGATGTCCACTTATTCGAAGTAAAAAATCCAAAGGCTATAATTCAGATAATCCATGGAATGGAAGAACATCAAAAAAGATACGAAGAGCTAGCAAGTATTCTAAATAAAAATGGCTTTACAGCAGTAACATCAGATATGAGAGGACATGGAGAAAGTGCCGAATACTTAGGATATTTTAAAGAAAAATATGGATGGAAGGCTCTAATCGAAGATCAAAAAAATATAACCAAAACTATTAAAAACCTTTATCACGATATTCCTATATATATTTTTGCTCATTCGATGGGGTCGATAATCGCACGAAATGTTCTTATGGAAGCCTCGTCAAAATATGAAAAAGTTATCCTAACTGGATATCCCAATTATAGATGGGAAGCTGCGATAGGGATACACGTGGCAAATTTGATTATCAAAGTTAAAGGTCCGAAGTATAGATCTCCTTTTTTAAAACATATGAGTACCGGAGTATACAATAAAAAAGTTAAAAATGCGAAAACTAATTCAGATTGGATATCTTCAAACGAGAAAGCCATTGAGTTATATAGAAATGATCCACTTTGTGGATTCGGATTTACGACAGAAGCTTATAGAGATCTTTTCGTATTAGTTAAACGATTAAAAAATCCAAAATTATATACGAACGTAAATGAAAATTTACAAATTCTTTTGTTATCTGGTTTATTAGATTCCTGTACTGGTTTCGAAAAGGGACGCACGGACTCCAAAAAGAGACTACTTAAAGCAGGGTTTACCAAAATTAAAAGCATAGAATACCCAGGTTATAGACATTCTATAATAGACGAAAAAAACAATGAGAAAGTTTTTACAGATATAATACAATTTTTTGATAAGTAAAATTTAGATCAAAAGCACAATTTTTTGTGCTACTTTTTTTGCGTTTAAACTTCTATATGTTATAATATGAAAAGAAAGAAGTAGTGTTATGGGAAGTAGAATGAAAAATTTTCATCAAGAATTAAAGAGGGTAGGAAAAGAGAGTAAACGCTCATCGATTGCCATTTATTTTTTCTTAAGAGGATTGGTAATCATATGTATGATTTTAGAATTCCTAAGAGGTGATATCAACAATGCTTTTCTATGCTTACTATCATTGACACTATTTATCATGCCATTTTTTATAGAGCACAGATTCAAAATTTCTCTTCCAAACACTCTAGAAGTGATCATAATTTTGTTCATATTTTCGGCAGAAATTTTGGGAGAAATCAACAACTTCTACGGAATAATACCGTATTGGGATACACTCTTGCATACGCTAAACGGATTCATCGCTGCTGGAGTAGGATTTGCACTATTTAACTTATTAAATGAAAATATAGAAAGTATCAATCTCTCTCCTTTGTTTTTAAGTATCGTCGCTTTCTGCTTTTCTATGACTATTGGAGTACTCTGGGAATTTTTTGAATTTGGAGCTGATTACTACTTTAATACAGATATGCAAAAAGATAGGATAGTTACAGATATTAAATCGGTGTTACTAAATGAAGAAGGGAAAAATATTCCTGTAAAAATAGAAGACATAACTTCTACAATAATTTATTCAGAAAAAAAAGGCAAAATAATCGAATATAAAATAGATGGTGGATACTTAGATATAGGAATTCAAGATACTATGAAAGATTTACTCGTAAACTTTATAGGAGCTACATTCTTTAGTACATTCGGCTATCTATATGTCAAAAATAAAGAACGATTCGGTTTTGTCAAACATTTTATCCCGACTAAGATGAAAAAAAACTAAAAAGGTATTGACTTTGCCCCTAGGGGAGGGTCTATATTAATGGCGAAAGGAGGACAGGTGTGTGCTTATTAATGAAGTTGAGCACATAGTAGGTTTATCAAAGAAGAGCATTCGCTACTATGAATCTAATGGACTTTTAACACCAAAAAGAAATTCTAACAACGATTATAGATTGTATGACGAAAATGATATTGAAAAACTAAAAAAGATAAAGTTTCTTCGAGAATTGGGAGTTACGATAAATGAAATCAAAGCTGTAGATTCTAAAGAGTTAGATTTGAGTGAATGCTTAAAAGATCGAGTAAACAAGATACTAAGAGAAGAAGAAAATTACAAAAAAATTAAGAGCATGTGTAATGAAATAATTGACTCTAAAAACGATTTTGACACGATTGAGATAGAAGGTTATTTCCAAAAAATTAACATACTCGGGAAAGAAGGATTTACTATGAGAGATGTTAAAACCAATAAGACAAAAAAAATTATAGGAGCGATTTTATCTAGTATTATATTCAGCGCAATGTTTGTACTTTTAATAGTAACTATAACTTGGGCTCAGTTTACTATGACAGATAAAATACCATGGATAATTTATGTAGTCTTAATGACGATTCTGGGAGCACCAGTAATAGGAATAGTAGGAAACTTAATAACTAGAATAGCGGAAATATTAGGAGGAGAAGAAGATGAAGCTAGTAAGTATTGATTATATACCAGGAGAAGAAATTGTAGAAACTTTAGGTATAGTTAAAGGACAAATAGTTCAGTCAAAAAATATAGGAAGAGATTTTATGGCAGGTATGAAAACGATCGTTGGAGGAGAGATAAGAGGGTACACTGAGATGATCGCAACAGCTAGGCAAATGGCTACTAAAAGAATGGTAGATGACGCTGAAAGTTTAGGAGCAGATGCAATAATAGGTATCCGTTATGGATCTTCTGCAGTTATGAACGGCGCAGCTGAAATCATAGCTTATGGCACAGCTGTAAAACTTAAAAATTCTAAGAAGAGTTGAGATGTTAACTCTTTTTTAAGTTGCTTTTTTTTAACTGCTTTGTTAAAATTACTATTATAAGGGTGACTAGATATGGATATCGAAGAAAGAACAGAAGCTGTACAAAAAGATGAAAAAAACAAAAAGCATATTATTATATTGATATTGGGAATTTTAACTATTTTAATAGCCTTAATAGGAGCTTCATTTGCTTATTTCACTAAAGTAGTAAACAGTACTAAAGGAAATCAAAGTCTAGTTTTGGGAACTACTACTTTAG
Organism: uncultured Bacilli bacterium; assembly: GCA_910587535.1. Taxonomy (GTDB): domain Bacteria; phylum Bacillota_I; class Bacilli_A; order RF39; family UBA660; genus RUG11867. The sequence continues at coordinate 27,463 of CAJUKM010000011.1, read as the reverse complement.
AAGGAGTTACATTCAAAGCGAGTGATAATATATCTTTAATAAATGCCATGCCAGGTGATAAATCTAATACGACATTTACAATTACTAATCCGAATTCTTCTGCAAAAGTTAGATACTCTCTTAAGATGATCGCAGACCTAAACGAATTTACTGCAACTAACGGATTTAATCAAGTATTAATTAAAATAACTGGCGGAGATTTAAATGAACCAGTAGTACTCGATTTTACAGATGGACCAAACGTAAAAGAAGGTATAATCGTTTCGAATGTCGAATTAAATGCTAAAGAATCAGACGTATATAATGTAGAATTAGAATTTGCCGAAACCAACCTAAGTCAAAATGAAAATATAGCAAAAAATTTTGCTGGACATATCGAGATTACTCAGTCGATAGTCGTCGAATCTTAACTAAAATGTCGATAAACATTTTAGTTTTTTTAATTCTTCACTTGTATTTTATCGCACTTTAATATATACTTATAATTGGTGAACAGTATGGATAAAAAGGGTAAGGTAGATGAGACTATAAAAGGCTTTAAAAGATTTAGAAAACAGCTTAAAAGTACTTATCTATATAAATTGATCTCAGGCTTTCTATCGATAGCTTGTACGATAATATTAGCTGTTCTTTTAGTAGTAGGAGCATTGATGTTCTTCTTTAAGATGAAAGCTAAATCTTATAAAGAAAAAGGAATGGAGTATACGACACCATTTGGGTTATATACTATTATTTCTCCGAGTATGGAACCAAATGTAAGTGTATACGATGTCATAGTTGCAGTCGATCAAGATATAAGTAAGATCAAAGTTGGAGATGTAATAACTTTCATATCGAACTGGGAAATAAACTACAACATGACCATCACCCACAGGGTAGTTGCGATAAACAAAAATGAAAATGGCGAATATCAGCTTACTACAAAAGGAGATAACAATGGCACTGCAGATGGAGGTACAGTTACCCAGAGTAATCTGATCGGAAAAGTTGTCGGAAGGATTCCCCAATTAGGAAGATTACAGTTCTTCTTAGCGACAAAGATGGGATGGTTTTTAGTAGTATTCATTCCAGCCATTATAATCATAATAGTCGACATGATCAAAATATTTAAACTCTATGTGTTAAAAAATCAAATCGACGAAGTTAAACCGCAAAAGGAAGCTCAGAAAGAAAAAATGGCAAAAGAACTCGATTCTATAGGCTCTGAACTTAAGGAGCCGAATAAACAACTCATTAAAGCTAGAAAGTTAGAAGATCAAAATATTGATACGGTCGAACTTCCAAAAGTTGATTCTGATGGCCTGTTAAAAGAAAACACACTAGAAATTCCTATAGTTAAAGAAAAACAAGAAGATGAAGGATATTCTATAGGAGACATCGTTTTATCACATGTCATAGAAGAAGACGTTAACAATAAGCCTATATTGAGAAAAAAATTAGACGTTAGAAATGATAATGAAGATAATCAAAGAAAGATGTTAAAAAAGAGAGAAAAATAGAAACAGAGGTGAACGATGATGGACCGAGATTTAGGATCTAAAATCGATAAACTGAAAGAAGCAATAGAAACAGCTGAAAAGTTTTTAGAAGAAACTGAAGATGAAGAAAGCGGAAAAACCAAACGCAAAAGAAAGAGAGTCAATAAAGCCTTAGAAAAAGCCTATGACACTTTAAACAAAAAAACTTACGTCCAAAGTGAAATCGATAAACGGACAGACGAAGTCTGGAAGTCACTGATGGATGAAGAAAACTATCTGGCAATCATAATTTTCATTTTTGGCTTTGTTCTATCGGGTACAATTATATTTACAGTATTTCAAGCGTACTCATTTATTCAAACTAATTGGGATCCTGAAAGAAAAGATGTAGAACTTACGAAAGAATTAAACGATCTCATATCAGTAGATTATACAGAAAAAAATATAATTAGTTTATATGATCAAATGACCGTTCCAGATAAAGTTGGTTTGAAAAATCCACCTCAAGAATTTACTATCAGTAACGATTCGAGTAAAGTTGGTTCGCTAAATTATTTAGTGCATTATTCTGTCAATCTCGTTTTGATGAACGATCCCAATGCGAAACTTATCGACAAAAGATTTATAAAATATAAATATTCGTATAAAGATTCAAATACAGGAAAGACTTTTGAAAGTAATATTGAAACTCTTGCCGATTTAGAAGAAAACCCAGACGGAAGTCTATTATTGACTAAAGGCGTTCAATTAAAAGATGCAAAAACTGATTTTAAAGTGACATTTTGGATCAGTTCATTAGCTCAAAACGATCAACAGGGTAGAACTTTTACATTCGCGTTTAATGTCAATGCAGCTATTGCAAAAAGTTAAAAAGACTTTTTTGCAATAGTTTTTTTTCTCAATTTATACAACACATATGTTGAATGATGAACAAAAGTGTTGTATAATGAAAAAAATAATAATCAGGCAGTATATTCGCATCGATACAAATGATTCGACAAAGTTTGTGTGTCTTTAAACTTATACTTTAAGAAGTGGATATACTCCAAAGAAAGGAATAAGATGCAGTATGCCAGAAAAAAGAAACACAAAGAAGAAAATAGTACTAGCAATATGTCTAGTAACTATAGTATTCGTGGGAGTATTGGCAAGTTTTGCTTATATTGCAGGATTAGGAAATAATATAGAAGATCCTTTTAAATCAAACTTGTCTATGGGTAACATGGCTCTCACATTCTCAGATGGGGATAATGGGATAAATGCAAAACTGGGTTTTGGAGAGACAGTCACTAAAAGGTTCGTGATCGAGAATACTGGTTCCCTAGAGACATCACTAAGTCTAGATTGGGATAACTTTGTAAACACATACTTAGATAGGAGTCTCTCGTATAGTCTTTCATACTCGGAAACAGAAGATGGAGCTTATACTAAAATAGTAGAAGAAACAAATATGCCAACTTCTGCTACTCCAGTATCTAGACCACTAGCAAGTGAACTATCAGTTCCTGCTGGTAAGACATACTATTATAACTTGGATATAACTCTAAACAATTTAGATGACGTAGACCAGACAAGTGACTTGTCTGCTCAATTCACTACAGAGTTCAACGTAGGACAACCGAAGAAGTATAGATACTATACTCTAAAAGTAGATATGAACGGAGGAGTATGGCAAGAATTCACTTCTCCTCAAGAATACCAACTCAAAAACGATGAAACTTTAGAAGTTCCAGATCCTACTAGAGATGGATATACTTTTACAGGTTGGAGTATAGATGGAGTATCTTCTGAACTTAATGGTAACACCTTCAGTATGGGTATCTCTAATTCAACCCTTACGGCTAATTGGACAGTCAACAAGTATAATGTCTCTATAGATGGAAGAGTAGAAGAAGTAGACTATAACAGTTCTATAGAACTCACTACTCCTACAAAAGAAGGTTATACATTCACTGGATGGAACACATCAGGTGGAACTCTCGATGGAAATACATTCACTTTAACAGAGGCAAAAGATATAACAATAACATCTACATTCGTAGTAAACAACTATAAATATATCGTATACCATAATCAGATGAACACATCAGGAAGTGGATATACTCTAGTGAGTGCAGATACAGATGAAGGAGAAGCAGCATTTGGAAGTACTATTAGTCCCGAGACCAAAACCTATCAAGGTTTTACTGCACCAAACAAACAGACACTTACAATAAGAGTCGACAACAGTAATCCACCGACATTAAACGTAGTAAACTATAACTACGATAGAAACCGATACACCCTTACGATAGATCCGAACGGTGGAACTTATACAGGCTCGACAAGTCTAGACTTATACTATGGAGCAAGTACAACTATAAATACACCAAGTAAAGTAGGATACAACTTTACAAACTGGACTAATACAGGAAGTGGATCGATAAGTGGAACAACTTATACGATGGGTATTGGAAACTCTACTTTAAGAGCAAACTATACCCCAAAGACATACAGTGTTACATTTAATGCGAATGGTGGAGTAACAACAACAGAGAGTAAGACAGTGACATACGATTCGACATATGGAGACCTACCGACACCGTCATATAGTGGATACCGTTTCTTGGGATGGTTCACTGCAGCCACTGGAGGCACAGAAGTAGTCTCATCAACTCAAGTATCGCTTACTTCGAATCAAACTTTATTTGCCCATTGGGAAAGAGCTACTATCATTGTCACTTTAGATGCTGCTAATGCAAGTTACAATCAAACTAGTGATCGAAATATTAGCGGATATTTCGAAAATACTTCGATTAAAACCAAAACTATAGAAGTAGAAATCGGTGGAAAGTATGGGACTCTTCCAACTTCTCAATGTGTAAATAACAAATATACATCTAATGTTTGTGAATTTGAAGGCTGGTACGATTCACCGAGCGGAGGTACAAAAATAACATCCAGTTCGATCATGAATAAAACTACACCTCACACTCTATATGCTCGTTATAGTAGTTGGTGCTTCAAATCAGATACCTTACTATATACACCAAATGGATATAGAGAAATCAAGGATTTAAAAGTTGGAGATAAAGTATATTCATATAATGAAAAAACTGGGGAAGTAGAAGAAGACGTCATATCTAAAGTTATGGTCAATAAAACTAATAATTATTTAAAAGTAGCTCTAGAAGATGATACGATCATAGAGGTTACAAGAACCCATCCATTCTATGACAAAAAGAGTGATAGCTGGAAACCTATTTCTGAGTTTGAAATTGGGGATACAGTTACAACTTCTGATAATAAAGATATTAAAATCAAGTCAATAGAATCGATTGAAAAAGAGGAAACTGTTTACAACTTGGAAGTTATGAACAATCACACTTACTTCGTATCTAAATCAAACATTTTAGTTCACAATAAAGGTGGAGCAATCTAATAAGTACAGCATAAATCTGTACTTATTTTCTTTTAGAAAAAAAAGATTTATGATATAATTCTATCGAGTGAAGTGATACTATATGGAAAAAATATACATAGGATATGTACAAGGAGTGCACGGTTTAAGAGGAGATTTGAAAATAAAATGTCGATTCGAAAAACCAGAATTAGTATTTAAAAAGGGAAATACTATTCTTTTAAATGATGAAACTCATACGATAACTAATTCGAAATTATATAAAGGATTTTACCTTACTACTATAGATAATTTAAAAGACATAAATTTAGTCGAAAAATATAAAGGATACGACGTATTCTTTTTAAGAGATGACATGGGACTAAAAGATGACGAATATATATTAGACGATTTACTTGGACTTGAAGTGACGTGCAACGGCAAAACGTATGGAAAAGTAACTGAAATAATAACTAGCAAAGCACACGATATTCTAGTTGTAGACTATGAGAAAAAAATAATGATTCCTCTCATAGATGAATACGTAAAAAAAGTTGATTTAAAAGAGAAAAAGATTATAATAGACTCTATCGAAGGACTGATTATATGAAAATAGATATTCTATCGCTTTTTCCACATATGTTTGAAGGTTTTTTAGAAGAATCTATTATCAAAAGAGCTATCGAAAATGGTCACATCGAAATAAATGTGATCAACTTTAGAGACTATACTCCTCTAAATAATGGACAAGTGGACGACACTATATATGGTGGGGGTCCAGGGATGCTACTAAGATGTGAGCCTATATTCGAATGCCTAGATAAAATAAAGACTGAGGAATCTAAAGTCTTTATCATGGCACCTGAAGGTCAAATATTCGATCAAAAAAGAGCCAAAGAATTATCGAAACTTAAACATATCATATTGATATGTGGACACTATGAAGGATTTGACGAACGGATTAAAAGTTTAGCTGACGGATTGATATCTTTGGGAGATTTCGTATTGACAGGTGGAGAAATACCCGCTATGGCGATAACAGATGCGATTACGAGATTGTTACCAGGTGTTATAAATGAAGAGAGCTTAGAGTCGGAAGCTTTTGAAGATAAACTTTTAGATTATCCTTCTTACACTAAGCCTAGAGAATATAGGGGATTAAAAGTACCAGATGTTCTGCTAAGTGGTGATCATGCGAAGATTATGGCTTGGCGAGACGAAATGAGAAAAACGATAACAAAAGAAAAAAGACCAGATTTAATGGAGTGATTTTATGAACTATTATGTATTATTAAAAACAGATAGAGCTTCATCCTTAGAAAAAAAATTATTTTTGTTTCATGGGTATCCATTTAATAAAAGAATTAAGATAACAATTTATAATCCAGAAATTACTAGATTTGTATTGATTAAAAAGTTAAATTCTTCTTTGAGAAGTTTAATAAATCTATATAAACTATACGAAGATGACGAAGACGATTCTAGAAGAGAAGAGTTACTTCCTAGAATAGAACTCTTAAGGCGAATTCTAATAGAACAATACGCTGAATTTTTAGAAGAGATCGAAATAGAGAGCTATTTAGATAAGTTAAATAAATTTGAAAATAAAGTCAGTGGAACTAAATCGAAAAAAAGTAGATCGCGCTGACATATTATGACACTTTTACCGGTGTCATTTTTTTATAATTATACTAAAGGAGATGAGACTATGATTATATATCTCGACCTTGTATGTTTAATTAATTTCGCTTTCGATCTATCTCTGCTTTTGACAGTCGATGTACTTTTAAAAAGGCGTGCCAAAATAAAAAGAATCTTGCTAGGAGCTTTAATCGGAGAATTGAGCATGATAACTTTATTTATAGATTTAAATGAAGTTAGCAATTTTTTCTTCAAAATTATCTTAGGTATAGCTATGACTATTGGAGCTTTTTCTTATAAAGACATCAAGTACACT
>CAJUKM010000011.1:0-20639 GCA_910587535.1 uncultured Bacilli bacterium | reverse complement strand
ACTTTCTATAATGGAGTATATCTATACTTATCAGGGATAATTTTAGGAGGATTCGAATACTATCTCTTTAACGAATTTAAAATGAATAGTACATATAGTTTAAAGTATTTATTTATACTGCTTCTTAGTCCAGTCGTATTGGTAGTCTATTATAAGCTTATTAAAAAGTTTAAAACCAATTATAATAATCGACATTCCGTAAAGATCCTTTATGACGAATACGTTTTTGAAGGAACTGGATTCTTAGATAGTGGTAACAAACTTATAAGTCCGATAAGTGGAAAAACGATTATTTTAGTAGAAAAAGAATACATAGTTTATCACAAACTGAAACTTACACCAATTCCGTACAATGCTTTAAATCATCATGGTCTCCTATACTGTTTTAAACCACAAAAAGTTTTTATAAATGAAAAAGAATACGGAGATCTTTTGATAGGTTTATCAGAAGTTAAGTTTAATATAGACGGATGTAACACACTTTTAAATGCTAGAATGGAGAACTTATGATATTTAAAAAAATTATTGAATTTTTAAAGAAAAAATATAATGACTGTTTTTTTGTCGGTAGTACCGATGCACTTCCACCGCCTCTAGATAAAGAATCTGAGCTTGCTTATTTAATAAAGTGTCAAAACGGTGACATGGAAGCCAGAAATATACTGATAGAACACAATTTGCGATTAGTCGTATTTTTAGCTAAGAAATTTGACAGTACTGGTTACGACTTAGAAGATCTAGTTTCTATTGGATCTCTGGGTTTGATAAAGGGCATAATGACTTATAAGGTAGATAAAAACATAAAACTTGCCACTTATGCATCTAGATGTATAACTAATGAAATACTGATGTACATAAGAAAAAATAAAAATAGAAAGGGTGAAGTATCGTTTGAAGATGCACTAAATTACGATAACGAAGGAAACGAACTTCACTTAGAAGATATCATGGGCACAGAGAACGATGTCGTCCACGAAGAAATAGAAAACAAGCTATCTAAAATAAAACTCCAGGAATGTTTAGAAGAACTTCCTAGCCGTGATAGAGAGATAATGACCCTTCGATATGGGCTCAACAATACAGAAGAATTCACTCAAAAAGAAGTCGCAGACATGTTAGGAATCAGCCAATCCTACATTTCTCGAATAGAAAAAAAAGTTATAAAAAAACTTCAAAGTATAATGAAAACCTAAATTATTTGCATAACATTTTAATTAAGCTCCCACTATCGGTATTAGAGGGGGCTTTTAAAATGAGCAAATTTAAAGTAGATATAGTAGGAATAGATACAAATAAACTTAAAGTCTTAAAGAATGACGAAATGGCTACGTTGTTTAAAAAATTTAAAGATGGAGACAAGATGGCCAAAGAAGATATAATAAATGGCAATTTAAAACTGGTATTGAGTATAATATCTAAATTTAGAAATAAAAACCTCGATATGAACGATCTCTTTCAAGTCGGTTGTGTAGGTCTAATCAAAGCCGTAGACAATTTCGATCCCGAATATGGAGTCATGTTCTCAACCTATGCAGTTCCTCTAATTTTGGGTGAAGTAAAAAGACTCATAAGGACAAACTCGAGCGTGAGAATTGCCAGAAGCATCAGAGATACAGCATATCGAATTTTAAAATTTAAAGAAGAATACTCAAATATTAATGGATTTGAGCCGACTAATGCGATCATATCGAAAGAATTAGGAATCGAAGAATATGAAATAAGAGATGCCCTAGAATCCCTTCAAGATCCCATGAGTATATTCGATCCCATATATAATGATGGGGGAGACACGATCTATTTGTTAGACCAAATAGCTGATACAAAGAAAAATAACACTGACAAAGATTTAATACTCGCGATGAATGAAGCACTCACCAAAATTAAAAAAAGAGAGAGAGACATTCTAGTATCGAGATATATCATCGGAAAAACCCAAAGCGAAATCGCCGATGAACTAGGAGTCAGTCAAGCACAAGTTTCGAGAATAGAGTCGAACGCAATAAAAAGTGTACACAAACTGATGGAATAGCTTAAGAAGAGTTCTTTTTAAAAATGTTTATAATATATATTTTATAGGTGGTTTTATGCGTATGAGTGATTTACAGATGAAAGATATTGTGAACACTAAAGATGGGAAAAAAGTAGGTAAAATAGTTGACTTAGTAGTAGATGAAGCTGGCGAAATTCTATATCTCGTTGTAGAACCGACAAAACTTTTAAAAAGATACGTTGCCTTTGGAGCGGAGACCAATATAAAATTCGATCAAATCGTAAAATTTGGAAGCGATGTCATACTTGTGGATTTATAGGTTTCATAGTATAATTTTCATGTGGTGAAATTCTTATCATGAATAAAAAATCTTTAATTATTGGAACAATATTTCTTTTTATAGACCAAATTTCTAAAGTGTTAATCGACACCTTCATTACACATAATAGCACTATAGCGATAATCGAAGGTTTTTTTTCTATTACTAACATATATAATACTGGAGCTGCTTTTAGTATTCTCGAAGGGAATACTTGGCTTCTTATAGTTTTGTCGTTTATCATCTTGTTTATCTTAGGGACAATAGGAAAAGAATTCAAAAAAAATAACAGAAATGCAATAGCATTTGGACTTTTAATCGGTGGAATTTTTGGAAATCTGAGCGATAGACTGTTCTTAGGGATGGTAAGAGACTTTTTAAAGTTTAAAATATTCGGTTATAACTTCCCCGTCTTTAATGTCGCTGACATCTGTATAGTAATAGGGGTTGGACTATTGATAATAAGTATTTTTAAAGGAGAAGATTGCAGTGAAAATAACAGTAGAGATAGAAGAACCTATACGATTAGATAAATTTCTAAGCGAAAATACAGACTATTCTAGAAGCAAAATAGCAAGCATGATTGAAGAAGGGCTTGTCGAAGTAGATGGAAAGAAAGAAAAAGCTAGTTATAAATTAAAGGGAAATGAATTGATCTTGTTGCCAGAAGTATTCGAAGAAAAAACTGACATTATTGGAGAAGACATCCCATTAGATATATTATATGAGGACGATTATCTACTCGTCGTCAATAAACCTAGCGGAATGGTAGTACATCCTGGTAACGGAAACGATAAACACACCCTAGTAAACGCTTTAGTTTATCATACCAATGCTCTTTCTAAAGAAAACGGCAATGAAAGACCTGGAATAGTTCACAGAATAGATAAGGATACGAGCGGAGTGTTATTGATCGCCAAAAATGATTTAGTACATAATATCCTAGCTGAGGGTTTTAAAAATAAGACGATAAAGAGAACTTACATTGCTCTATTAAAAGGAGAATTTCCAAATGAAAGTGCTACAATAGATGCTCCAATAGGACGTGATAAAAATAACAGACTTAAAAATACTGTCACTAAAGAAAACTCAAAAGAGGCAATTACACACTTAAGGGTTTTAAAGCGCTATAGAGGTTACACTCTAGCGGAATTGAAATTAGAAACTGGAAGAACGCACCAAATAAGAGTGCACATGAAATATATTGGATACCCTGTCTATAACGATCCCGTTTATACAGCAGATAAAACATCTGAATTTGGACAATTTCTACATGCTAAGAGTCTTCAGTTTGAACATCCTATAAGTAAAGAGATGATGTATTTTGAGAGCTCATTGCCGAGCGAGTTTGAAGACTTCATTTCAAAATTAGAAGAAAAATAACAAAGTTTTGAAATACTGTTGCATTGAAATTCATAAAACAGTTTTGTATAATGTTTATGGAGTTGATAGTTTTAATGACGATTAGCTCATAAAAATATATTGATTCCACCCCCTAAAAAATAGAAGAGGAGATTTCACTCTTCTATTTTTTTTACTCTAATTTAATGGCTCAAAAGTAATAATCTATTTAGCTCCTAACTATAGAGATTCTTTTGAGATAGGCATTAACGACTCAATCGAAAAATGATTTAGGAAGCATTGCTCTAGATACAAATCTAAAAGTAACGTATGACAAAATCTTATAGAAAATGAAACTATATCATATCCATATCTAGAACGTAACGAAATACCATAAAACATATATAAATAAAATTGACATAGATCACTTTATTTGCTAAAATACTCTTGTTTGTAATTATTTATAAACCGCACTTTAAAGGTTATTAATACACATTTAGTGTAACCTTTTTAAAGGCGAGTCCTAAAAAATTGATGGGAGGGAAAATAATGAAAGCTATATTCGAAACAGGCGGAAAACAATACTATGTTTCTGAAGGCGACGTATTATACGTCGAAAAACTTGATGCTGAAGCAGGAAAAGAATTAGAATTCTCTAACGTACTTATGGTAGACGGTAAAGCTGGATCTCCATATGTTAAAGGTGCTAAAGTAGTTTGTAATGTCGAAAAACATGGAAAACAGAAAAAGATTGTTGTTTTCAAATATAATCCTAAAAAGAAATATCGTAAAACACAAGGTCATAGACAACCTTATACTAAACTAGTAGTTACTAAAATAGTAAAGTAGGAATTTTATGATAAAAGTTAAAATTAAACCTAAAAGCATTACTATTAAAGGACATGCAGATTATGATGTCGAAGGACGGGACATCGTCTGCTCTAGTGTAAGTACTATGGTCACAACTACAGTCAATGCAATTTTAATCTTCGATCAAAAGACGATCGATTATGAAGTTAAAGAAGGTTTAGTAAAAATCGACATTATAAAAGATGACGATACTACAAGAAAATTGATAGATAATCTTATAAATCTTTTAGAAGAATTATCAAAAGATTATCCTAAAAATATTAAAGTGGAAAGAGAGTGAGATAAAGTGAAAGAATTCATGAAGCTTAATATCCAATTATTCGCTCACGTCAAAGCACAAGGTTCTACTCAAAACGGCAGAGATTCTGCAGGTCGTAGATTAGGTGCTAAGGCTGCTGATGGACAAACTGTCACTGCAGGAAGTATTCTTTATCGACAAAGAGGAACTAAGATACATCCAGGTACGAATGTTGGAATAGGAAAAGATCATACACTATTCGCTAAAGTTACAGGCGTAGTCAAATACGAACGTCTTGGAAGAGACAAGAAAAAAGTCAGTGTTTACGAAAATAACTAGACTTGACAACTAAAAAAATAAAAGTATAATATATATTATTAAAGAGGAAAGAGATGTATCCACATCCACCTGATCGCTACTTTGAAGTTATAAGCGATAGGTATAGAGCCATTATTAAGTCGAAGAGGACTTTTAAAGCTTTTAAGTGGATACATGTGTATTCACTTTTTATATGAAATATGGAGGTGTGTATTTATAGCACAGTTGAGAAAAGATGAGCAACCTATTAATGAAAACATTAAGGTTAGCGAACTTATGGTTATCGGCCCAAATGGCGAACAGATGGGAGTAAAAAAGATCGAAGATGCACTTACATTGGCGAATTACGCCGGTCTCGATTTGGTTTTAATGAGTGGAAACTCTACTCCAGCAGTTGGAAAAATAATGGATTATAATAAATTCCGTTACGAAAAAAAGAAAAAGATCAAAGAACAACAAAAAAAGCAAAGAGAGAATACGAAAGAGTTAAAAGAATTTCGACTTACGGTTAAAATCGATATAGGAGATTTCGAAACTCGCAAAAAAAACGCATACGATTATTTAGTAAAAGGTCATAAGGTAAAAGGATCGATCAGGTTCAAGGGAAGAGAGATGGCTCACACTGAACTAGGTGCAGAGGTATTGAAAAAATTTGCTGAGAGCCTTAGTGAAATTGCCGACATTGAACAAAAACCGGTACTAGAAGGTCGAAACATGTCTATAATACTTGCACCAAAGAAATAATAATTAGGAGGAATTACAATGCCAAAACAAAAAACGCATAAATCTACTAGCAAAGTTCTAAATAAAAGAAATAGTGGTAGTATAACTTATAAAAAATCTAATGGAAATCATAAAACAGCTAAAGATTCTAGTAAACAGATAAGACAAAGAAGAAAGGCCGGAACTTTGAGTAAAGGCAATGTTGCTAGACTCAAGAACGTAATCTAAGGGGAGGTACAAAATGACAAGAGTTAAAGGTGGATCTGTTGCAAAAAACAGACGTAGAAAAGTTTTAAAATCAGCTAAAGGTTACTTTGGAAGTAAGCATAGATTGTTTAAGACAGCTCAAGAACAAGTATTCCACAGCGGAAAATATGCTTATAGGGATCGTAAACAAAACAAACGTAATTTCCGTAAATTGTGGATTACACGTATAAATGCTGGTTGCCGTGCAAATGACATAAGCTATTCTAGATTTATGAATGGACTAAATATAGCAGGTATCGAAATAAATAGAAAAATGCTTTCTGAAATCGCAATCGACGATGCAAAAACATTTACAGAACTTGTAAATGTGGCAAAAGATGCTCTAAAGAATAAACCAGCAACTTCTAAGAAAGAAGAAAAAGCTTCTAAGGATACAAAATCAGATGCAAAAAAAGTTGAGAAATCAGAAGTCAAAGAAGAAAAAACTGATCTATCTAAATTGACAGTTGCTGAACTTAAAGAGATGGCAAAAACTAAAGGTATAGAAAACTATACTTCAATGAAAAAAGCAGAACTGATAGACGCTTTAAAATAGCTATATCAAATGCTTTTTTTATTGCAAAATATTATAGTTTTAATTATAATATATCTAGAGAGTTGAGGTATATTTATGTCAAAGTTGCAATCTAATAAATCAAAACTGGAATTGAATTATATAGGATTAAGAAGATTGTTTGAAAAAGAAGGAAATCAAAAGGCACTTTGTGATCTAGTTTTTAGATATATTCGTGAAAAATATACATCTAGTAACACGAGAGAAAAGATTTTAAACGAGCCAATCGACCCATTTTTTATTGGAATTCAAATCGCCCCTAAAGAATTAGAAGAAGGTCTCCAAGGCTGCCTCTCAGATGAACAGAGACAAAGAGTAGCAGTAATTCTGCTTTGCAATAATGTAGAACCGCAAAATGAGCTTCGGAAATGCATAAGTATAAAATATTTCAGCGACTACGATTTGCTTTATAGAAAAGGAATTATTACAGCAGAAGAATATTTAAGCATTTTTAAAAGTAATTACACATCCTTCTGCTGGATTGATAATATAAATAAATTTTGGCTTAATGATCTTTACCCATATAGAGAGCTCAACTTAGAGGGAATGATCTCTTCTTTTGCACAATTTCTTCGGGATAGTATGGATAATCGTGATCGAGATATTTTTAATACTGCTTTTACAATTATAGTTAAACATCCATATACTAAGTACCATGAAGATATTGCTGCATTTATTACAAATAATAATCAGCGTATCAGCGAGTCTCATGTTTCTCAAATGCAGACATTTTTTGACAAATATGACGAAGAACAATTTTACAGCATGATTTTTAACCGTCCAGATGTCTTACGCATAGTCTTAGGTGATAGCCTGATACGTAAAATATTTGATGAAAAAATAAAAGATTTTGATGATGCAGGACTTGTCGAAAGACTTTTTAATCATCCAGAATTAATAGAAAGTATTTCAGATAATGGTGCTATTTATAGAGCGTTTCAGAAAAAAATATACACTGATAAACTTCTAGAGATGATCTATCAAGGAAAGATACTTCTAATTACAAACGCCATGGGATTAATATTTCCAGAAAAGGAAGAAGGAACAAAAATTATTAACGCTTGGATAGAGAGCGAAGAAATATTACTTATAGATATCTATTTAGACTATATGCTTACTGGTTCTTGGTATTCTAATGATGAGCTAGACGCAAGACATATTAATGCCAAAAAAGAAGAAGCTCAAAAGAAAGCAATAATAGAACCAGTTAAAAAAACTGAAGAATAAGTTTGACATTTAGATTGGATTCAGCATTATAAAATACGTTCATTGTCACCAATGAACGTATTTTCAATTTTTTCTACTGCTTGCTCTCTGATTAATTTATTGACTTACTACTGTTTATATTTTTTCGTTGAAATAGTTTTTTATGCTATTGCTTTCTTTATTATAGATATTATTTCTTCAGAGAAACTATTTAAAAGATCTATATCTTTACCTTCTAACATAACTCTTATCAGATTTTCTGTTCCACTTGCTCTTACTAACACACGACCGTCATCTCCCAATTTACCCTCTATCTCTTTAATTTTATTCTGTAAAACCTGATTGTGATTAAATGAATCCTTCGCATCCCGAGAAACAGCGACACTTTTTTGTACTTGTGGATAAATCGGCATAATATTAGCTAACTCGGAAAGTCGTTTTTTAGTAGTACTTAATATATTTAATATTTGTAATGCGGTTATTTCTCCATCACCAGTGTTGGAATAGTTTTTATATATTATGTGGCCACTTTGTTCACCACCTAAAACGTAGTCGTTTTCTAACATATTTTCTAATACATATCTATCTCCAACTTTAGTTGCAACAAATTGGATATCGTTATCTAAACAAAATTTTCTAAGGCCTAAATTTGACATAACCGTTCCTACGATAGTATTATTGTCTAGCATATTCTGACTCTTTAAATATTTAGAAGAGATGGCCATTATTTGATCTCCATCCACTAATTTGCCATTTTCATCTACGAACAAGCATCTATCTGCATCTCCATCGAATGCGATTCCACAGTCGAATTTTCCTTTTTTTACAAATTCTTGTAATCCTTCTATATGAGTAGATCCAGAATTAGAATTTATATTTAACCCATCTGGCTTGTCGTTAATAATAGAATATTCTATTCCCAACTTGCTAAATAGTCTTCGCGCGGTCTTGAAAGCAGCTCCGTTTGCAACATCGATAGCAACTTTCATGTTTTTTAAGGGTTCATCTAGTGTCGACAAAAGAAACTCGACATAGTCATCAACTGCATTCTCTTCTATTCTATATATTCCAAATATTGATTTCTTCTCATGATTTATGTTTTCATCCAATATGATCTTTTCGATGCGACTTTCTATTTCGTCGTCTAATTTCATACCTTCTGAATTAAATATTTTTATTCCATTATATTCACTAGGGTTATGGCTAGCAGAGATTACGAATCCTCCATCTGCTTTATACTTCTTTATGAGATACGAAACGGCTGGGGTAGGAATAACTCCTAAATCTATGATATCGGCTCCTTCGCTAAGAACTCCATCTATTAAAGCACTCTTAAGCATATCTTTGGACTGTCTAGTGTCAGTTCCCACTAGTAGAGTAGGAGATTCGCATGTTTCTTTTAATACTCTAGCGGTTGCAAATCCGATCTTTAGAGATAGACTTACATCTAATTCGTCTGGTACCAATCCTCTTATACCATCTGTTCCAAATAGTTTTCCCATATTTACCTCCTATCTACGATATCATTCATGTTTTTAACGATAACATCGCTTCTTATATATCCTCTAACCATAGTTAAAGGATAGACTTTCGTTCTAGGAGCTACTATCGTACCTGGATTTAAAACCGAATTACATCCTATATCGACATTATCGCCGATAAACGCTCCGACTTTTCTCAAACCTGTATCTATTTTATCTTCTAAATGACGGATGACGACATTCTTTTTATCATTTTTTAGATTTGAAATTATCGCTCCAGCTCCCATGTGAGAGTGATTACCTAAAATAGAATCTCCAACATAATTAAAATGTGGAACTTGTACGTCATCATAGAGTATCGAATTCTTTATTTCGCAAGAATTTCCAAACACACATCTTTTTCCAATAATGACATTTCCTCTGATATAAGCTCCTGGTCTGATCTCTGCTTCACTATCGATAATCGCGGGACCTTCGATGGTGACAAATTCGCTCAACTTGACACTTTTATGTATCCAAACGTCGGGTTTATACTGCTCGTAATCATCCCCCAAAGTCGGTCCTAATCGCAATATCTCATCTTTAATGTTTGAAAGTGCCTGAAAAGGGAACTCATAACTTCTTACAAAACTGTCCACAATACTGTCGCGTCCTATAAATATTTCATCTGTTTTCATCAAACCATCCTATCTAATTTGATTATAACAGATAGAAACTCAAGTTACAAACGTTCCTTTTTTAAGACCTTTTTAATGTTCTTATAATTTATACCGACGACGAAGAGAATATCAAGTATTTCTCCGATAACTAATCCGTATAAGCCGATTTTAAACAAACTGAAAACGGCAATAGAAACAGTTTTAATCAACACTCCGATCGTAGTAGCCCTAAAAGCTTCTTTGGTCTTTCCAAGTGCCTGCAAAGTACTAGATAGAGGTCCTTCGAAATTATATAATATGAAGAATATCGCCAATATTCGAATATAATCGATCCCAGACGATGTGTCGTACACGACTCTCAGCAAAAATTCTGGAAAGAGGAATACAAATACGTTTGTAATTAGTCCTAAAATTAGACAAAGTACAAGTGATTGTTTTAATCTTTTATGGATGTTTTTACTATCTCTTTTTTCAAAAGATCTACTTATCTCTGGAATTAATGCAGTACTTATCGCCTGTACTATAAAAGAAGGAATAACCAAAAGGGGAATGACATAGGCATTATAGATTCCGTATTCTGAAACTATAAATGAATTTGAATATCCAACCGCTTTCATCACATAAGTTAGTATGATAGGCTCAAAAAAATAAGCAACGTTTCCGATTATTCTTCCACCAACTGTAGGTAAAGATAGAGACATGACTTCCCTAGTAGTTTTCAAGTCCGGCTTTAAATCCTTTTTTTCGATAGTAAAATTCTTAGGCAGATAGAAAAGAAAGACTACAATAGAGATGAACTCGGATATGATACTTAACAGTATGAATGCGGATACGCCATATACTGGACTTATCTCTACTATTTTAGGTAAAAATAAGATTATAATGATAAACCTCGCGATCTGCTCGATTATATTAGAAATAGTATGGGGCATCATTTTTTGTTTTCCAAAGAAATAGCCTCTTAAAATGCTAGAAATCGAAATGAAGGGTAGGATGAAAGCCATGGCCATAATCGGATAAACTGCTAATGGTTCATCTAAGAGAGTACATGCTATAAATTTGGCAGAAAAAATTATGCCGATCATCATAGAAATATTTAAAAGCAATATTATAGGCACTACTGAAATCACTATTTTTTTTCCGCTTTTTGTACCTCTTGCAACTATAGTGCTGATAGCCATCGGAAGACCGAGTTGAGTCAAAGATATTACTAAAGAATAAGTAGGCATGACCAAACTGTATAAGTTTATACCGGCAGATCCGATAATTCTGGTAAATATTATCCTTATTAAAAAACCTAATGTCCTCGTTACGAGAGATCCGATTAACAATATAAAAGCACTTTTAAAAAATAAACTTTTTTTCATATCGTTATAATATATATGATATGTAAAGTAGTATAATGCTTATTTAAACATCGAGTAGAATTTTTTTCTAGCATATAGTATACTTAATATGGTGAAGACTATGGACGGATTTAGCAGTTTAGAAGAACTTTATAACAGGGTAAAACCAGCACTTAAATGTAAAGTAAAAGATTTGCATATGGTAAACGTTCAATACATTAAAGAAGTAGATATATTCAATTATTTAAAGAACAAAATTTGGATCAAAAAGAGCAATTTGACTTTAAATGAAATAGTGAACGACATAATGACTACAAGTAATACTGAATTAGAGTCATATGTCCAAAATCTAATTGCAAGTGGCAAAGTCAAAATAGAGGATGAATCTTAAAAATAGAAAAGAGTGACAACTGATGATAGAAGCATTACGAGAAGAACTTATAAAAAGAGTTTCAGAATATCTTGATAATTCTAGAGTTGAAAAAATTAAAAGGGCTTTAGACTTTTCCTTAAAATATAAAAATACGACAGTCGACTATAATGGAGACGAATTTTTACTCCATGTACTTAGAACAGCTATCATACTGACTGAGCTGCACAGCGATGATACGTGTATATCGGCATCTCTAATAGGATGGCTACCAGTTCATATAGAAGAAATAGAGATTGCCGATCTAGCAAGCGAATTTGACGAGCAGATTGTCGAAACAGTGTCTAGTTTACAAAAGATAAGTAAATTAAAACTAAAAGACGAAGAAGAAGAGACAGCCATATATTTAAGAAAAGTATTAGTAGGTCTATCTTCAGATGCTAGAGTAATAATTATTAAGCTGGCGAGCAGACTAGACAATTTACGTAAAGTGTACACTAAACCGAGTGCATTTCAGAAAAATAAGTGTATAGAGACTAAAAATGTTTTAATCCCTATAGCGCATAGATTAGGT
Organism: uncultured Bacilli bacterium; assembly: GCA_910587535.1. GTDB lineage: Bacteria > Bacillota_I > Bacilli_A > RF39 > UBA660 > RUG11867. Next base: position 8,384 of record CAJUKM010000011.1, on the reverse strand, counting down.
ATTAACTACATTAAAAGCGAGTTGGAAGATCTATGCTTAAAATACTTAAAACCGGAAGCTTATGATGAAGTTTTAGATAACTTAAACGCATCATATGAAGAATTGAATAGTTACATCGAAGAGATGAAAGCAGAACTTTCCGATATAATGTGTGAGCAAAACATAAGTTTCCGTATAAAGGGCAGAGTAAAGAGTATTCACAGTCTACACGCTAAGCTCGCTAAGGGAAAAAAGTGGAAAGACATTTATGACGTTCTAGCTCTTAGGATAATAGTAAAAAAAGAAAGTGAATGTTACTTAGCAATCGGACTCATCCATTCTAAATATAGGCCTATACCTAAACGGTTTAAGGACTATATAGCAAAGCCAAAAGAGAACATGTATCAAAGTCTACATACTGGAGTTGTCGGTCCAAACGGAAAAGTCTTCGAAATACAAATACGTACTGAAGAGATGGACGAAATCGCAGAATGTGGAATTGCTTCTCACTGGTCTTATAAAGAACACGGTTCAAAAGCTATCCAAAAATTGATGGAACAAAAGCTAGAAGTCTTTAGAGACTCCATCGATGATAATTCGAGCGATGAAGAACTCATCAAAGAATTTAAAGAAAATTTCATCGAAAAGATGATTTACATCTTTACTCCAAAGGGAGACGTCATAGAACTTCCAGAAGGCTCAACACCAGTCGACTTTGCTTACAAAATACATTCACACATAGGAGATACTATAACTGATGCGATCGTCAATGATCAGATCGTACCTTTAAATTACACTTTGAAAACAGATGATATCGTAAGAGTAAATACAAGTGATAAATCGACTCCGAATAAAGATTGGTTAGAGTTTGTAAAAACTAGCCAAGCTAGAAATCACATAAAAGCATATTTTAACAAACAAACCCAAATGGGATATATCGAACGAGGAGAGGAATCTTTTACAAAAGAAGTAAAGAAAAGAAATTTAAAGTTATCCGACATCTTGACTGACGAAAATCTTAGCATCCTTAAAAAAGAACACAAAATCGACAGCGTAGAAAATCTATATTTCAACATAGGCGCTCATAGATACACCGCTAAATATATCTTAGACTTCCTAACTGAAGAACGTCTATCGGCAGAAGAGAAAATATTAAATAAAATATCGACCCCTAGTACAGCTGAATTTAAAAATCATAAGACCGACGTTTTAGTCGAAGGCTGTGAAGACATTTTGATAAACTTAGCTAACTGCTGTAAACCGATATATGGAGATGATATTGTAGGGTACATAACTAAAGGAAATGGTATAACAATCCACAAAGAAGACTGCACTAACTTAAAAGATATGGAAGAAAGACTTATCGACGTCGCGTGGAAGGAAAACAAAGAAGGAGAATATATGGCTAGACTTCTTCTGAGAACTAACAATATAGATAACAACGTGTTAGATATAGTAATGAAGAGTAGTCAAAGAAAATTGACGATAGATACTCTTAATACGATTAAAAATGGAGACAGAATAGATTATGAGATCATGGTGGTCGTGCCAGATGTCGAAACCTTAAAACAGTTTATGATAGATTTAGAATCTCTACCGTTTGTCACGAGTGTAGAAAGAGAAGTTAAATAAATGAGAGTATTAGTAAGTCGAGTAAAAGAAGCTAATGTGAAAGTAGATGGAGAAGTAAAAGGAAGTTGTAAAAACGGATTACTGATACTCTCCTGTTTTACAGAAGGCGATATAGAAGAAGATTTAAAATATTTAGCCAAAAAGTGCGTCAACTTGAGAATATTCGACGACGAAGACGGAACTATGAATAAAAGTATTCTCGATACGAATGGAGAAATTTTATCTATCAGCCAATTTACTCTATATGCAGATGCCAAAAAAGGAAATAGACCTAGCTATATAAAAGCCTTGCGAGGGGAAGAATCGAAAAAGCTCTATGAAGATTTTAATGAAATGCTTAAATCGTACATCCACACGGAAACGGGCATCTTTGGTGCCGACATGCAAATAAGTGCCATCCACGATGGACCGGTTAACATAATAATAGATTCTAAATAAGGGAATATACTATTTGCTATATTCCTTTTTAAATGTTATTCTAGGACAAGAGGTGATCGAATGAAAAGAATAAAGACTATACTAATCGTTTTAATAGTTACATTTCTTTTAGGTATATCTTCTTGTATAAGTATCGACTTATATGTCCAAAAAAGTACAGAGAATATGATCATAGATGACATCATCGATAAAAAGTTAGATTGTATTCTAATTTTAGGCGCTGGCCTAAATGAAAATGGAAAACCAAGTATGATGTTAAAAGAAAGATTAGATAGAGGAATAGAACTATATAAAGAAAACGCATCGGCCAAAATTATCGTCTCAGGAGATCATGGAAGTGTAGACTATGACGAAGTCAACGTCATGAAAGAGTACATATTGGAAGCAGGAATTCCTTCAGAAGACATTTTTATGGATCATGCTGGTTTCTCGACCTATGATAGTGTTTACAGAGCAAAAGAAATATTTGGCGTAGAAAGTTTATATATTGTAACTCAAAAATACCATCTATATAGAGCCCTTTATATAGCGGATAAACTAGACTTAGAAGCTTATGGGAGCGACGCACAGGAGAAAGTATATTCAGGTCAGACATATAGAGACGGTAGAGAATTTTTAGCAAGAATTAAAGATTTTTTAAAAGCTATGATTAAACCAGAACCGAAAAATATTGGTGAAGAAATATCCGTTCGAGCATCGGGGACTATAACGAACGATAAAGAATACATCTTAATTAAAGACTTAAATAAAGAAAAAGATAAATATCTAGTACGAAAAGATTTAGACGAAATTAAAGGTATCTTAAAAGAATTTCAATTTAAAAAAAGAAACTGCGATCTCTCCCCAGCCTTTAAACTGATCATTTCCGACGATAGAGCTTATGATGTCGAAATAGAAGGTGATTTAGTTCATCTCTCCTACGATCAAAAAGAGACTATTTTAACTAAAAAGGGATCTTCAAAACTGATCAAAATATTAAATGGGAATTAAATTTATCGCTATAAAGCGATTTTTTTTGGAATAATTTGAAGTATATAACACTAGACTTAAATGAAAGGACAGTAAATATGGATAAAACACAAGTTATTGAGTCTATTGCTAAGCGCGGTAATGGAGAAATCTATTTAGGAGTGGTAGGAGCAGTAAGAACTGGTAAATCGACTTTTATTAAAAGATTTATCGAAAATCTTGTAGTTCCAAACATCAAAGACGAATATGAAAAAAAACATTGTCTAGACGAAATTCCTCAAAGTGCCCAAGGAAAGACGATCATGACGACCGAACCGAAATTTGTTCCCTCAAACGGCGCAACTATTGAAGTAAACGAATTTACGACTGATATCAAACTTATCGATTGTGTCGGGTACGTCATACCAGGAGCAAATGGATATGAAGATGAGATGGGAAATCCAAGAATGGTCAAAACTCCTTGGACGCCAGAAGAGATCCCTTTTATAGAAGCAGCTGAAATAGGTACAGAAAAAGTGATCAGAGATCACGCTACCATAGGTATAGTTGTGACGACTGACGGTTCGTTCGGAGAGATTCCTCGAAATGAATATTTAAATGCCGAAGAGAGAGTTATAAGCGAACTAAAAGGACTAGGTAAACCGTTCATAGTAATCATGAATACGGTTCATCCAACTAATACAGAAACTGTGAGATTGTCTTCCGAAATGAGCGAAAAATACGACGTTCCAGTCATGCCGATAAGTATCGAAACGATGAACGAAAAAGACATAATGGAGATACTTAAAACCGCTCTCATGGAATTCCCGGTACTAGATGTAAACGTAAGTATTCCAGAATGGATTCACGTGTTAGATAACAAACATGCCATAAAAGAGGAATTTTTGACTAAGATTAAAGAATCTGTGACATCTGTAGACAAATTAAAAGACATCGACGATATATTGGGCCATTTCCAAGATTGTAATTATATAGATAAAAGTTATATAAGCTCTCTAGATGCATCATTAGGAGTAGTCACTATCAAATTAGAGGCTACAAATGATTTATATAGAGAGACACTAAAATCGGTTATGGGAGACATCTCTTTAAATAAAGCAGGTATACTTAAAATGTTTGTAGAGTGGAGTTCAGGGGCAAGCGAGACATTACAGATAAAAGAAGCTTTAAAAATGGCAAAAAGTGCCGGTTATGGAATAATGTATCCAGAACTAAAGGACATGAGACTAGAAACGCCAGAAATTATAAAACAAGGAAGTAGATATGGAGTTAAACTAAAAGCCGTTGCGAGTTCGATTCACTTGATAAAAGTCGATGTCGAAAGTACGTTCGAACCGATTATAGGAAGCGAGCAACAGAGTAAAGAGCTCATTAACTATTTGATGAAAGATTACGAAACGGATCCGACGAGTATTTGGAAAAGCGAAATATTCGGTCGCAGTTTAGATACGATTGTTAAAGAAGGAATTCAAGGAAAACTTTCGCTCATGCCAGACGCAACGAGATTTAAATTGTCTTCTACTATTACAAAAATAGTAAATAAAGGATCTAACAACTTGATAGCATTTGTATTATAAGTGGCCACGGCCTCTTTTTTATGTAAAATTGTACTATTTTTCGTATATTTGATGCTTTTTGCTTGATTTTTACCTTTAAAATGTGATAATTTATTGAATGTAAGGAATAGCATCTGATAGATTTCCTTATAAATTAAAAAAATGGGAGGTATTTTACAATGACAAAAGCACAACTTATCGAAATCATCGCTGCTAAAACAGGTTTTTCTAAAGCAGACGCTGGTCGTGCACTCGATGCTGTATTAGAAGGTATCGAAACAGGATTAAAAAAAGAAGGAAAGGTTGCTCTAGTAGGTTTTGGAACATTTGCAACTAAAACACGTGCTGCTAGAAATGGTATCAATCCATTAACTAAACAACCTATTTCAATAGCTGCTAAAACTGTTGTATCATTCAAAGCAGGAAGCAAACTTAAAGATTCTGTTAACTAGTAGAATACGAAACTTAAAGACCACGATTAAAATGGTCTTTTTAATTTGCTAAATTTGTGTTAAAATTGGATAGGATAGGATTGATGGACGTGAACAGTGAAGACGTAAAAGAAAAAAGAGATAAAGCCGGACACCCGTTGTTTATCGTTATAATATTTGTAGCATTATTGGGATTCTTATTCTTTATTCCAGACATTTATAAAAAATATAATTCTGAAATTTCCGATTTTTTAGGTATAGGTAAAGAAGAACAGGACAAAAAGCCCGAAGAAGACAATAAAACGAATAGGAGTGCGTTTTATCAAATAGGCAGTAAAAGTACATTAAAATTTAATGAAATTGAGTTAACAGACATAGCTTTAAGCTCGGATAAAAAAACTCTTTCCTTCAATGCCAATAGTGAAGACGTATTTGAACTCGATAAAGCAAACTATTATCTAGAATTTTTTGAAGATCGAAAGACTTTTGTCGGAAGAAGATTGCTTTTAGGGAGAATCACAAAGTCACTTCCTTTCGAAATCGATATCTCTAACATGGATATAGACACGACGACATATTTTGTCATAAGCTATATTCCAGATGACACGATATCTCCTTTAGAATCTGAATCTGACGAATCAGGTCTAGCATCGATAACTTGTAAAAAGGGTGACTTCGTATACGATTATGAACTCTATTTAAAAAAACTTACTAAAGTTACAAAAAAACATACGTATTCAAATCCGAATCTAGAAGAATATGCAAAAGAACTACTAGAAGCTCGCAAACTAGAAAAGACATATAACGAATATACTGGAGTTAATGCTTCGATAGTAGAAGAGACGAACAGTTTCATATTTCTTTCTTCGTTCGACTATGAAAACGTGACTTCTTTTTCAAAACTAAAAGATAATAAACTATTTCAAAAAGGCACATATAACAATGTCATAAAGTTTAAAATGGAAGCTGAAGGATATGAGTGTTCATGAAAGAACGACTACAATTTACGATAGATGATTTCAGTGGTCCATTAGATCTCCTCTTACATTTAGTAAAAGAATCTAAAATGGACATCTACGAGGTTCCAATAGAACACATAACGAGCGAATACCTGAATTTTATAGACGAAATGGAAGAGATGAATATCGATATAGCAAGTGAATATTTAGTCTTAGCTAGCGAACTTATCCATTTAAAAAGTAAAATGCTTTTAAACATAAAGGATTCAGAAGATGACTCAGAACAGTTAGAATTTAAAATAGGAACCGAAGAAGAACTGAGAAATAGGCTAATAGAATATAAAAGATATAAGGAACTGTGCGAAGATTTTAAACTTTTAGAGAGCAAACGGGGCGAAGTACTCACTAAATTGCCAGAAAGTTTATCTGAATATAAAACAGAGGTTCCATTAAATACAGACACCACCATAGATGATCTCGTAAAAGCTATGAACTTCTTTCTAGAAAGACAAAAGTTTACTAAACCTTTATCGACTAAGATAACTAGAAAAGAACTTAGTGTCGAAAAAAGAACGAGAGAGATCAGAGACATTCTAGGTAAGCATAAGAGAGTAGATTTCTTCGAACTTTTTGAAGAACCGACTAGAGACTATATAGTTGTAACATTTCTCTCTATATTAGAGATGACTAAGAATAAAGAGATAGATATAAAACAAGAACAGAATTTTTCAAATATTTTAATAGAAGCGAAGTGATCAAAATGAATTTAGCAGGAGTTTTAGAGGGTATACTCTTTGCTGTAGGTGATGAAGGAATCACGCTAAATACTTTATGCGAAGTTATGGATATCGATAAAGAAAGAGCAAAAGAAATTCTAAAAGAGTTACAAAGACGTTATGAAGGCGATGAGTATGGAATTAGAGTCAGTTATCTCGGAGATGCTTTTAAACTGACGACAAAGAAGGAACACAAAGATTATTATCACAAACTTTTAGGAAATCCAGAAAGCCAAAGTCTCAGCGAATCATCACTCGAAGTTTTAGCCATAGTAGCATATAACCAACCTATAACTAGAGTAATGATAGACGATATGAGAGGTGTTGCCTGCGGACAGATCATTAGAAAATTATGTGCCAGAGGACTAGTTAAAATAGTCGGAAAATCTAAGATGCCGGGAAAACCTAATCTTTACGGTACTACGAGAGAGTTCTTGGATTATTTTGGTCTAGCATCGATAGAGGATTTACCAAAGATCGATGTAGAAACATTTGAGAAAGAGGAAGAATCAGAACTGTTTACTTCTATTTATAAAGAGAATATCGAAGAAAAAGTTGTTTAGAGATTAAAACTATGCTATAATCTCTATGTAATGCCTCTGTGGCGGAATTGGTAGACGCGCTGGACTCAAAATCCAGTGGTAGTGATATCGTGCCGGTTCGAGTCCGGCCAGAGGCACCAGATTGATAGGAAACTCGAACTTTTCGAGTATTAAGTAAAACGCACTTGATAAAAGTGCGTTTTTATGGTATTGTGAATATGTCAAGGGAACTTGCATAAAATAAAAAAGGGAATACTTAACACCTCAATGTTGAGTACTCGCCAATAAATTGGTTAGCACTTAATCTACTGAAAGTAAATTGAGTGCTTTTCTCTTATTATGGATTACTACTTTACTAGAGTAAAAAGTAAGGCTATCAGTAAGAAGATAATTAGAATAAGAGATAAGATTAAGAAATCTTTCTTATGTATATCATCAGCCTCCTTTCTTGCGAAAGTTGGCAAGCACTCAACTGTTAATATATTCCCTGGACAAATTATACTAAAACATTTATTATAGTACAACGAATTTAACTAAATTTCGTCAATTTAGTAAACACACTTATATAATGACAAATCTATATAGAAAAGGAATTTTAATATGTCTGAATTAACTCTTATAATCGATAACTGGGGACATGATGAATTGAAACAATATTTGATGTCTTTAAACGGAATTTTAGATGTCGAAATTAAGAATGATGAACAATTATACATATATCTAAAATATGATTCTAGTTTAACAAGTCCTAAAATAATAAAAATGGAAATTTTGTATTTTTTAGATGTTAGAAAATTTCCATGTTTATACTCTTTTGACAAACACCCCAAATCTAATACGTCAGATTATACGATTATTAGAGATGATCTTTGTTGTGAATATTGCTATATGGGAGCAATAGAAGATTTATTTGAGATTGAGGGTATCGAAAAAGTAGAAAGTAATTTCTATGAGGATTATTTACACAAAAAATACGATGAACGTGAAAAAATCAAAATAAACATTAAATATAACCCTAATTTCATAAGTACTGAAGAAATGAAACAAATTGAATTAAAGTTAAATATTTAAAAAAGCTGTTGAATGACATTACTTTGGAGTA
>CAJUKM010000010.1 GCA_910587535.1 uncultured Bacilli bacterium | reverse complement strand
GACCGACTTGAAATACAGATATCTTTCTCTTATGTTTTCCTTTTACTACTCCATATTGGAAAACTTAAAAAAATAAAAGGTAGATAAAGTTTTCGAAAAATGCTATAATGTCTTTTGAACGTAGGTGAACTATGAAAAAGGTTTTTGTCTTGATTTTCTTTGGACTACTTTTATCTGGATGTGTAAATATAAATAACAGTTCTTATGATCAACTTATAGAAGATGTTGCTCTGAGTGACGTCAAAATCCAGAACACTTATAGAAGAGGTTATAAATTTTATCTTCCTGTAGGACTAAATATTGAAGATTCAAAAGAGTACAATGAAGTTATTAAAAAAGACGACTTAGTATTCTATCTCTATATAGATTTAATCGGGTATCTCAATAAAGATGACGTCGCATTACCACAAGAAAGTAGTATCTATTATAAGGAACTCGTCTATGGAGATAAGAAGGGCTATGCTGAGATTAAAAAAACTGAAAATGAAAAATATTTAGTTGAAATAGTTTACAATTATGCTAAAATAGAAGTGATAGTAGAGGAAGAGGATTTGAATTCTACCGTCACCGAAGCGATAATAGTGCTCGCAAGTATAGAATATAACGATTCATTTTTAAGCGGTTTGAGTGAAGAAAGTTTGCTCAGTTATAAAGAAGAATTTGTCGATATATTCAATAAAGATACGACAAAGGATACGACTAATTTTTTGAAATATGAAGATGAATTAGATATCTATAATGGCACTGATAGTATTCCAGATTACGATATGATAAAAGGAAGTGACTGATATGGGTTTGTTCAATAAACTAAAAGAGATTCTTTTCGACGAAGAAACAGTCGAGATTCCAGTCATTACAAAGGAAGTTGCAAAAGAAGAAAATTCGAAACGTTCTACAAAGGAAGAATCTAAAAAAAGAATAGATATCGAAGACGAAGTAGTAATTCGTAAGATAGAGACTCCTAAGAGACGTAGCGATAGAGAAGACGATATTTTCGATATGCCGAAACTAAAAGAGGAAGCCAGAGAAGAGAGAAAAGGAAATCTATTTACCTTCCCATTTTTCGAAGATGACGAAAAAGAGTTAGTGACTGAGAAGAGAAGATCTAAACGCGAAGAAAAACCGATTTTTGAAGAGGAACCTAAAAGAGAGAGAACTAAACAAGCTGCAAAGCAGCCTCGTAAAGAGAGCGGATTTGTAAACGCATACGATTACAGTTATGGAAAATATAACGGCGACTATAAACAAAATATAGAGGCTAATCGCGAAGTAATTGCAAAGTCTTTGGAAATAAAAGAAGAGCGAAAAGCTTTTACGCCTTCTCCGATTATTTCTCCTGTCTATGGCGTATTAAACGAAAATTATAAAAAAGAGGATATAGTTACAAAGGACGAGAGTAGACAAGCTAGCGGTAAATCGGTCTTAGATTTAGACAGCGTTAGAAGAAAAGCGTATGGTACTTTAGAAGACGAAATTGAGATTTCACTCAACAAAAAGAATGAAGAAATCTCTCGATATGATGATCAAACTGAACCAGATGTGTTGGAAGAAGATGGAATAAGTATAAGTGATCTCTTAGTCGATAAGGATGAACCAAAAGAAATCGCTGGAGAAGAAGAATTTGAAGATGAAGTAGAAGAAGTCGTGCCAAGAATGGTCGATATTGAGAGTAAAAATGATATGGATGTTTCGATCGATGAAAAGGGCTCTACTTTAGAAGATGATATTTTAGCCGGCATTAAGCAAGATCGACATATCCCTCCTCGCAAAGAAAAAGTTAAAGAGGAAGTAGCTGTTAAAGAAAATAGTGGCGGAGAAGAAGACTTGTTCGACTTGATAGATTCGCTATACGAAGGAAAAGGAGAATAACTATGTTGGAATTTTTAGAGTTGTACTTACCGATTGTAATTTACGTTTTATTAATAATTTTACTTATAATCGGCATAATATTAGGTATGAGGATAATAAGTGCTATGGATAAGATCGATGCTGTACTTGACAATGTCCAAAGAAAAGTTAACAGTTTAAACGGTCTATTCAGCGTAATCGACTTTACCACAGATAAAATCTCTGCTTTTTCTGATAAAGTGGTAGATGTCATTAGCGGATTTATTTCCAAAATAGGAAGAAGAAAGAATTCTAAATACGTAGAGGAGGAAGATGAATTTTATGAGTAAAAAACGTGGATTTGGTTCTTTATTAGCAGGTATAGGAATAGGTGTAGGTTTAGGCGTCTTATTCGCTCCACAAAGCGGAGAGCAAACTAGAAAAGATCTAAAGAAAAAGATGGATGAATTAGTCACTTATCTAAAAGGACTAGACTATAACGAAGTAAAAGACAATCTAATAGAGAAAGTAGAAAACTTGAAAAAAGAATTGGAAGATTTAGATAAAGAAAAAGTATTAGAGATTGCTAAAGTTAAAGCTGAAGAAATCAAAGAGAAAGCTGAAGAACTTTATAGAACTGCTGTTGCTCAGGGGAAACCTGTAATCGAGAAAGCTGCTAAAGAAATCAAAGCTAAAACAGTTGTCGTTCTAAAAGGAATGATAGACAAATTAGAAGAAGAGCAAAAACCTATCAAAAAGCCTAAGAAGGCTTAATCAAAAGAGACTTTTATAAGTCTTTTTTTGACATTTAAAAGATTATCTGATAATATAATTTTTATGAAAGAAGGGGATAACAGTGACTAAAAGAGTTAAGAAAATTATAGTAAATGGCCTTACGATTTCGCGCATAATCGGTTCTTGTCTTTTGCCATTCGTCTTTTCTGATACGAAAATTCCCCTTTTAATCGGTTTTTTAACAGTACTTTTCATTACAGATTTTTTAGACGGTAAGTTATCTCGTTATTGGGATGTAAAGACGATAGGTGGAAGAATATTAGACCCGATAGGCGATAAGATGCTTGCTCTCTCTTGTATGCTCATATTATTAAAAAGACACGAATATTTAATACTTTTGCTAGTTTTGGAATTAGGGGTAATACTATTAAATATAATCAGAACTTTAAAAGGAGAAGTAGTAAAATCTTCTTTCATAGGAAAAGTAAAGACTTGGCTTTTGAGTATAGCATTGATATTCGCAGTGATGAACTTTTTAAACCCAAACTTTGTAAACGAAATACTAGGATATTTAGGAGTTGAAACGACGGTATTTACTATCAGTGATGGAATCGTTTTTTCTGCGGTCATGTTTGCAGCAGGCAGTCTACTAGTGACGTTTATTTGTTATTTAAAAGAATCTATAGATTATGGCCATAGAATGCCTAAAAGTAAGACTAAATTTAAAAGTGCTAAGGAGATATTTGTCCGTCTTTTCGACGAAGAAAAATTTTTAGAAGATTCTGATAAACCACTCATAGAAATAATGAAAAGAAAGTAGGCGATAAAATGTTCGTAGATGAAGTGATAGTTAAACTATACGCTGGAAATGGTGGAGACGGGTGTACCAGTTTTAGAAGAGAAAAATGTGAACCTATGGGCGGACCAGATGGCGGAAATGGGGGACGTGGTGCCTCTATCATATTCGTAGGAGATAGAAATCTTAAGACACTTGTCGATCTCAGATATCATAAGATCATAAAGGGCGATAAAGGAATAAATGGTAAGGGTTCGAACAAGTATGGAGCGAATCGTGAAGATATCAGAATCAACGTTCCACTTGGAACCACTGTAGTCGATGAAGATACCGGTTTAGTCGTAGCCGATATCGTAAACGATAAACAGGAAGTAGTAGTTGCTAAAGGTGGTCGCGGAGGTCGTGGAAATAGAGCATTCGCAACGCACGACGATCCTGCTCCCGGTTTTAGTGAAAAGGGAGAACCTGGTGAAGAGCGAATAGTTAAGTGTGAATTAAAGCTCATAGCAGAAGTAGGGCTTATTGGACTACCTAGTGTCGGAAAGAGCACGATTTTGGGTATGATAAGTGGATGTCACCCTAAAGTAGCAGCATATCACTTTACTACGCTAAGTCCAAATATTGGAGTCGTCAAATTGAAAGATGAGAGAGTGTTTACGATGGCCGATCTTCCAGGATTGATCGAAGGAGCGAGTGAAGGTGTAGGTCTTGGACATAAATTTTTAAAACATGCTTCGAGAACGAAGATTTTGGCGCACGTCATAGATATGGGGGCAAGCGAAGGAAGAGACCCTATAGAAGATTATAAAATAATCTGTGACGAGATAAGAAAGTACGACGAAAAACTTTATAAAAAACAAGGAGTAATCATCGCGAACAAGATGGACCTTCCAAATGCAAAAGAGAACTTAGAAAAATTTAAAAAAACATATCCCGAATTGGAAGTCTTCGAAATAAGTGCCGCTTTAAACGAAGGTTTGGAAAGTTTACTCAAGAGATTAGCCGACATTTTAGATGAGACGCCAGATAATGCACTATATGAAGCTGACGAATTAGAAGGTCACGTATTATATAAATTTAAAGAAGAAATACCTTTTAATATTACAAAAGTAGACGATCATTGGGTTTTAAAGGGCGAAGCGATCGAAAAACTTTTTAAGATGACAAGAATAGAAAATGAAGAAGCTGCGATGAGATTTGCAAGAAAATTGCGCGGCATGGGAGTAGATGAAGAATTAGAGCGTCTCGGAGCTAAAAGAGGCGACGAAGTAGAAATAATGGATTATATATTCGTCTTTAAAGAGTGAGAAGTGATATCGTGAGGTGTCTTTTTTCTTGACTTTATTCCGATATCTAGTATCATATTTCGATAGGAAAAGGTGGTATCTATCATGGAAGATGAAGTACCTAATTGGTGTAGAATAAATTTTATAGATAGATTAGAACATCTATGTAATTTACGTGTAGCAACTAGCGATCAAGAGACATTAGACAAAATATATGACACAATGGCAATTCTTATCTATTTCATCAAAGACGAAAAGTATGACGAAGAACCGTTTACTCTATATGAACTGTTATTATCCGAATATGAGACGATGGACTTTTTAAAAGATTTTATGCCACTATTGGATCCTCTAGCATCGAGTTCAAAAATGGATACTGAGAAACGCTATTTTTATCTTCCAAAGAGATCTGATGAGGAGCTTTATCGAAGAGTGTATGAATTTTATAAAAATTGTGTTGACGAAAGAACGTTTAAAATATTCAGATCTTATTTTAAAAGAAGAGAAAGATTTATCCATACCGAAAGATTAGGTATAGGAAAAATGGATCCTTTTTCGATCTTTTTACCATATTTCAATGAAAACCATATCTTTAAAAAGAGAAGCGATGACTTTAATGATGTCATAGATCTGGCTCACGAATGTGGACATGCGATTCAAGCTTTGGCAAATTATCGCGTACGTACAGATGATAATACGCAGTATGATGAGATTGTAAGCTTGTTCTTTGAACTTTTAGCGTTAGATTATCTAAGGGGAATTGATCGCTATAGTAGTATTGCTAGCAATTATAACAGAGTACTATTTAATGAGATGAGTATTGTGAGTGAAGGAATCCTTTTAGATTATTTAATAACCGATTACTGGAAATTTATTTCTAGTAAGGGTATAGAGGGGTCGACTAAATTAACTATGGATGCTTTTTCTGATTTGATAAGAAATACCAGTTTCGAAAAAACGACTCTAAAAACGCACTTAGAGAGAGGATTTTATTTTCCCTTTATCTATGTTTTTTCGTATATAATTGCAGTCGAGTTATTTATGATTTATAAAAGAGATAGAAAACATGCGATGGAACTTTTGTGGAATATAATAGAACTCGAAACTGATATGAGTAAAGAAGAATATTTAAATTGCCTACTTGAGATGGGTATAAAACCGAATGAACACTTAGAGGATTATAAAAAACATATCATTCTACCTCGTAAGTGAAGTATGAACGGAGCACAAGATGAAGAATAGAAATGTAAATAGATGGGCTTTCGAACAATTTGAGAGGCAATATAGAGAACTTCTCAGACTAAAGAAAACGGCATCTAGTAAAAATTTAAAAACTATAGACGATACGATCGATATTCTTTACGAATTGATATATGAAGTAAGCGATATCAGCAGTGAACCCTTAAACAGTAGAATATTTAGTGAGATTATGAGTTTGAAGAAGATAAGACCATTTTTACCATTTACTAGAAAATTTTCTCAAGATATCGATTTTTATATTCGAGATAGGTATGTCTATTTTCCTAAGATAAGTGATGATGATTTGTTCGCCATAATCTATGACTTTTACAAAGAGACTTTAGATAAAGATATGTTTAGGGTCGTTAAAGGGATGATAAAAAGACACGATAGATATGTTCATATGGACAGATTAATGGATAATAATTTTTGTCCATTTGCGCTATTTCTTCCTTATTATAGAAAAACCCACATATTTCTTGATAGAAAAAAAACCGTATTTGATATTTCGAATATGGCACATGAATACGGTCATGTGTTACAGTATTTGATGAATTTCGATCCTGTTTATTTGAGTGATGATATGTTTTTTGCCGAAATAGTTAGTACTTTTTTTGAACTTTTAAGTTTGGACTATTTAAAACAGTATGGTGAATTTAGCTCTGCTTCTATTCAAAGACAAGCAGATATCTATATGGAATATTGTGATTACAGCAATTTAATCGGTGTAGATTATCTCCTTTTATCTCATTGGAAAAATTTAAGAGGACGAGAAAGGCAGAAAGTAAAAGAATTAGAAACTATCTTAGAGGATTATTTGCGCACAAGAGGGTTAATCAGCTACGATTTAGAAGGTCTATTAAATCTCGATTTGCCAGCCTCTTTTGCCTATGTCTTATCGTATCTTTTTGCAATAGAATTGTTCGAGTATTACAAGAAAGATAGGGATTACGCTTTATTCTTGTTGAAGTGCCTAATCGATATAGATTTAAGCGTGTCGAATGAGGAGTACTTTAAAAATTTATTAGGTTTGGGATTAAAACCCGAAGAAAATCTCAACCAGTATAAAAAGCATATCTTAGAGCCTAAAAGTGTCATTTTTTAGGCTTTTGTCGTTTGACAAAGAGAATATTTATATGGTAATATTTTGTTTGAATTGAGTAATAAAAAGCGCATAAAATGAGGAGATGATCGGTAATGGATGAGAAGAGAAAATTTACTAGTGAAATGGTCGACGATTATAGTGAAAAACTTTTAATCGGATTGACACCTGAAGAAAACAAGATGGTTTTAGATGAGTTTGAAAACATAGATAAAAATTTCAGAGTGTTCGAAAAAATAGAAGGGTTGAGCGAAGTAGAGCCGATGTCATGGTGTCTCGATAGAACGATCGACGACCTTAGAGAAGATGAAGTAGAGGAGTCGATTCCTATCGAAGAACTGCTCAAGAATTCAGATAGAACGACAGACAGAGAAATAGAAGTACCTAAGGTGGTGGAATAATATGAACTTAATGGAAAAGAGCATCGAAGAACTACACGAACTTTTAATGAAAAAAGAGATTACTAGTGACGATTTGGTTACAGAATCTTTAAAAAAATCACACGAGGTACAAGATAAATACAATGCATTTGTCACAATTATGGACGGATCTAAGGGGATAGAGTCAACAAGTGAATTATTAAGTGGCATTCCTTATGGATTAAAGGACAATTTTAGTACGAAAGACGTTTTGACAACGGGATCTTCTAATACATTAAAAGACTATGTCCCTTTTTTCGACGCTACTATAGTAGAGAAATTGAAAGATAAAGGTGCAATATTTACTAACAAAACGGTCTTAGATGAGTTCGGTATGGGAGCTACTGGGACTACAGGACATACGGGCAGTGTCAAGAATCCTTGGGATCCATCTAGGATGTGTGCCGGTTCTAGTGCCGGATCTGCTTGTGCAGTTTGTGCAGGTGTTTATCCTTATGCCATAGGATCTGATACAGGAGATTCAGTCAGGAAGCCAGCCGCATATTGTGGAATAGTAGGTTATAAGCCTACCTATGGAATGATATCTAGATATGGACTTTTTCCATTTGCATCGAGTTTAGATACGGTTGGCGTTTTGACAAGATCAGTAAAAGATGCCGCAATCGTCGTAGACGGTATCAAGGGTATCGACTCTAAAGATATGACAAGTTGGGATTCTTCTAAAATAGAACTTTTCAATTCTATCGACGGAAACATAGAGGGAAGTAAACTTTGTTATATAGAGGAATTGTGTGACATTAAAAATTATCCAAATCCTAACGATGAATTAGTATCACACCTCAAAAATTTTAATGAGGTCCTAGATAAAATTAAGGGTTTAGGTATCGAAGTCGAAAAGGTAAGCGTCGATAAGAAACTTATCGATTCGATTGCAAGTGTATACGTCGTAATTTCGAATGCTGAGGCAACATCTAATCTTTCCAATATGACAGGCATCGTTTTTGGACCGAGAGAAAATTCGGAGAAATATATCGATATGATAAAAGATTATCGTACTAAGAATTTCTCTCCTCTCATAAAAAGACGTTTTGTAATCGGTTCATACGTTTTACAAGCGGAAAACAAAGATGCGTATTTCTTCAACGCTCAGAGAGTCAGAAGATTGCTAGTGGATGAATGGAATAAATTATTCGAGAAATATGATGGAGTTATTTTGCCTGTAGGAAGTGGTCCTGCGAAAAAGCTAGAGGGTTCTCGCAATTTCTTAGATGAGAATACCGTAGCGCTCGAAGAACATTTACAAGTGGGCAATTTTGGAGGTTTTCCTTCCATTACGATTCCAGACGGTTTTGTGAGTGGGCTTCCAGTAGGACTCAACATAACTGGAAAATGTTATGACGATGCGAAAGTATTGAACATAGCTTACGCTATCGAAGATTTACTCGGCTACAGAGGTCAGATAGCTAAGGAGGTCGACAATGACTAAGTATAAAGCATTGATCAGTTTAGAGATGCACTGTGAGATCAGCAAGACTAAATCAAAAGTATTCTCTGGAGCTAGAAATGCCTATTCTACAAAATCTAATGTAAACGTTAGGCCACTAGATATGGCATTCCCAGGAACTTTACCTGTATTAAATAAGGAAGCATTAAAAAAAGCACTTACAGCCAGTATCATTTTAAATTGTAAGCAACCAGAATATATCTATTTCGAGAGAAAGAATTATTATTATCCTGATTTACCTAAAGGTTATCAGATAACCCAAGAAACGAAACCAGCACCTGTTGGCATATACGGTTTAATGAAGTACGAGTGCAATGAAGAAGAGAAAAGCGTCAGAATAAATAATATACATCTAGAAGAAGACTCTGCTTCTCTAGACCATCTTTCAGATGTGTCTTTAATCGATTACAATAGATCTGGAGTACCTCTATTGGAGCTCGTTACAGAACCAGATTTTAGATCTAGCGATGAAGCTGTCGCTTTTTTAGAAGAGATGAGAAGAATATATCAATATGCCGATATAAGTGATGCCGATTCAAAAAAAGGTCACATCAGATGTGACGTCAACGTATCGATCATGGACGAAGAACTTGACGAAAGCAATCCAGATAATTGGGGTACAAAAGTCGAAACTAAGAATGTCAACTCTTTCAATGCAGTCAAAAACGTCATCGACTATGAAATAAAAAGACAGATCGAACTTAAAGAATCTGGTAAATATGACGAGATGATGCAGCAGACTAGAAGATGGGACGATTTAGAAGGAAAGACAAAGTTTATGAGAAGTAAGGTAGACGCTATCGACTATAAATACTTTATCGAACCTAATATTCCTAAGTTTAAACTCTCTAAAGAGTGGTTAGATGAAATTAGAAATTCTATTCCGATGCTTCCTAGTGAACGAATCGAAAAATACGTAGAAGAATATGGATTGAAGTTATACGACGCAAAAGTTTTAGTAAAAGAAAAGGCTATCTCCGACTATTTTGAAAGTGTACTATCTTTTGGAATAGAACCAAAGGAAGCTGTTAATTGGATAACGACGATAGTAATCGGGTCTATCAATAAACTCGAAATTCCTATCGAAGAATTTTTTATAACTCCCGATATCTTAGCTAAAATAATCGCTCTCGTACTAGAAGATAAGATAAGCAAGAACCAAGCGAAGAATGCACTATACGATGCAGTCGAGCAAAAGAAAAATCCCTTAGATCTCATAGCAGAATCCGGAATGGAACAAATAAAAGACGAAGATGCTCTTATGAATTTAGTAAAAGAAGTACTAGATGAACATCCTAAAGAAGTAGAGGATTATGTCGTAAAGGGACTTACAAATGTTGCGAATTTCTTCTTAGGGCAAGTCATGAAAAAGTCACAAGGAAAAGCAAATCCAGCAAAAGCTATGGAACTCGTCAAATCTTTGTTAGATGAAAAAAAATGAAAATAATTAGAAAAAACGATTTTTTTCTAGTTTTTTTCTGTAATACACTTGACATATATATTGATGTAGTGTATATTTTTGGTTTGTGTTTTAACGAATAAAACTATTAATCGATGGAAAGGAGCGGATATTTATGAAGTATTCGACCAGTTATTCAAAACCAAAATTTAAATTAGATTTATCTATCGCAAATAGGATGCGTCCAACTGCTAGAATAGAATATTATGATAGATTGATCGAACAGCTATTAAACGAACATTGTGAAGAAAAAGTTACAATAAACTATAAGGGCGAATTATATTCCTTGGATGGGTTATATGTACCTCTATTTTTAGATTGTCAAAGAGAAAGAGAAAAAGCAGTCGAAGATTTAAAAGAAATTGAGAAGATAACTCCGACATGTACTATAAATTGGGACAAATTGAAAAAATTGTCTTTAGAAGAAAAAATGAGTTATCTCGAAGAGACGATAGAACTTATCGAAGAAGCTCCTATAAGCGACCCTCATATATATGTCGATGGTAAGGATACACATCTTATCAATAAAAAGGATCTATCTCCTTTAAAATTATGCCAAAGAGAGTTGAAAAAGTATCGAGCTTTGTATGAGGCAAAGATGAAAGCACTCGCTTGGAAAACTGCCGTAGCTGAAACTATTTCTACTACTAAATCTGCAATAGATGCAGATATTAAAGCGAAGAAAAAAGCTACTAAAAAGAAAATGAAAAAATTAGCTAAGAAGATCAAAGGACCTCAAAGAGCAGGAAGAATTTTTAGAGGAACTGTAAAGGTAGCAGATATTAAAAGAAACTGTGCTTTGGCTTGTGCACTTTGCTTTACAGCAAGTTTAACTATCGAGTCTTTAAAGGGGTGTGAAGTGGGAGTAAATAAAGAACTTCTACCTTCACTTCCTGAGGCTTCTTTAAAAGTTAAAAGATCAGCTGATCAAAAGGTAAGATATATTTCATATGATTTTTTAACTAATAGTGTCATCACGAGTATAGATAAACCAGTATATGCAAGATATGCAGCTAAATCTGTTCAGTATGACAAACTAGGACCAGATACTCCTATAAGCTCTGACGATGTCGAGACTGTCAATATTTATGACTCTAGGAGACAAAAGTTAATCGACTCTTATTTAGAAGAATATTCTCTATATTTCAATTTGGATAAAGACGCCGTAATCAGTATAGCAAGAGAAGCAACAGAAGACTATGCTAACGGTTTTGAGAACATCATCGGAGATGAATCGATCGACTTAACTGATGAAGAGACGGCTTGCCTAGTTTTCGCATATAAATGTTATAGAGACAAATTGGCGCGTCCTTTAAGTGACTTCGGTTATGAGAAAAGCACTATTCGAATTACAGATGAAGTATTTGCAAGTGGAAGAAGCGAAGGAGAAGAACTCATCTTAAGAAATGGAGAAACTGAAAATCAGTTTATAACCCGTGTCTGTAAACTATTAGGATTAGATGAAATTTATTGTTTAGCTATTTCTATGTATGAATCAGGCAGATTTCAAAGCGTAATGTGTAGGAATAAGAACAACTATGGAGGTTTAAGACAGACTAAAGAATTTATGACTTTTCCTTCGCCAGAAGCTGGCATAATAGCGTTTTGTATGAATCTAAAAGGATATGAAAAAAAGAACATCCAGAGCATAGAGACTCTCTGTAGCATATATGTATATGGGTCTAGATCAGAAAAACCGAGTGAGGTTTGGCTTAAAAATGTAATCGGATTCCATCATCAAATAAGCGAAAATTATGAAGAGTACACCGGTTATCCAAAAGATGAAGAAGAAAAAACTTTAACGATGGAACTCTACTAAAAAAGTATACAGAAAGAATGTCTAATAGACGTTCTTTTCTTTTTTAAAAACAAAAAATTGATTATAATAGTTAATAAGTGAGGCTTTTTATGGAAGATATACTTTCTAACATCGATACTTTTATTACAAATATTCTCGAATCATTGGGGCTTTATGGACCGCTTCTAGGATGTTTCTTGATATTGGTGGAATCTATTTTGCCGATTTTGCCACTTTCAGTATTTATCACACTCAATTTCTATACGTTTGGACATCTAGTGGGATTTTTAATATCCTATATATTGACTCTTTGTGGATGCAATTTAGCTTTCTTTTTGTCGAGGAAGGTGCTAAGGGAAAGATTTGAATATCTTTTAAAGAGATTCGATAAAGCTCGAGTTTTTAAATTAGTTCTAAAATTTTCAGATATAAAATTGCAAAATCTAGTAGTATTATTAGCTTTTCCTTTTACACCAGCGTTTTTGGTCAACATATTCGGTGGAGTAAGCGAGATGAAATATAGAAAATTTTTGACTGCTACTATCATTGCAAAGCCATTTATGGTATACTTTTGGGGATATCTAGGCGTAACACTATTAGACAGTCTTACCCATCCTATCTATTTCATCAAAGTTGTAGTTATGTTGGCGATTGCCTATGTGTTGAGCTTAATAGTTACGAAGAAATTAGATTTAAACTAGATTTTTAAGTTTTTTAGAGGGAGTATTTTATGCAGTATATCATAATAGGTCTTTTAATAGTAGTCATAATTCTTCTAATCGTCTCAATTTTAAAAAAGAACGACAACATAGATATCGTCGATAGAATGGGATCTTTAGAGAAGAGTTTTACTAAAGATATCGGAGAATTTAAGTATGACTTCGCAAGTTCTTTAAAGGGAGACTTCGAAAAACAAAACGAGGTAATAGAGAGAAGACTAAGTCTCATAAATGAAAAAGTCAACGAAAGGTTAGATCTCAACTTTGAGAAGACGAATAAAACGTTTGCAAACGTCTTAGAGAGACTATCGAAGATCGATGAAGCTCAAAAAAAGATCGACGGATTGTCGACCGATATAGTGAGTTTACAATCGATTCTCACTGATAAAAAGACGAGAGGAATATTCGGAGAGACGAGTCTTTCTATCATTCTCTCTAGCGTGTTTGGAGAAAAGAACGATAAAATATATAGACTTCAATATACACTTTCAAATAAGACGATAGTCGATGCAATCTTATTTGCGCCTCATCCGTTGGGAACGATAGGCATAGATTCTAAATTCCCTTTAGAGCATTATGAGGTGATGACGGATAGAAATCGCGATAGGACAGAACGTGAAATGGCACATAAAATGTTTAAGGCCGATGTCAAAAAGCACATCGATGCGATTGCGACAAAATACATAATAGAAGGCGAAACTGCGAGTCAAGCTATAATGTTTTTGCCAGCAGAAGCTATATTTGCCGAGATAAACGCCTATCACCAAGATATCTTGATGTATGCCTATAAAAAGAGAGTTTGGATTACGAGTCCGACGACTCTCATGAGTACTTTAACCATCATCAGTATGATCATAAAGGACATGGAAAGAGATAAATATGCCAAAGTAATCCACGACGAGTTGAGCAAATTAGGAGTCGAATTTGTGCGCTATAAAGAAAGATGGGATCATCTATCGAAATCTATAGAGTCAGTAAACAAAGACGTCCTAGCTATACATACGACGACCGATAAGATAACTAAGAGGTTCGAAAGCATAAACAACGTAGATATCAAAAACAATCGTTTAGGCAAAAATCAAGAAGAAGATGATAGGGATAGAGACTAAAAGTCTACCTATAAAAAAGTATCTATAAGAAAGATTCGTACTTTCTAAGATGCTTTTTATTTGGGCGTGTATACTGAGACCTCCAAAAGTGATGGCGAATAGGAGCCATAAAAACTGAGAACCTCTCAAAGTTATTTCCTTGATGCCATTAGTCATCTCTAAGATAGAAGATAAAAAGAGAGAGTCGACGTTCAATAGACCGATAAGAGAATTTAGGATTCCGAAGAACACTACGACGCCTAAAACAAGTATGAGCACATCGAAGGATTTCATAATGGATTTACTCAAACACTCTATAAATGGGATGCGATTGAACCTTTTTTCTTTAGATCCTAAATTTTTAAATGTATGGTGAAATATCAAAAAAAGCATAGCGTTCGTGATATAAAGGTATCCCAATATGTATAAGGCTATAGGAATGTTAGGACTAATCGCTAAAACGAAAAGAGGATTGGGCGAATAGGCGATAAGCAAGAGAAGGTTACCAGTGTCTTCTTCTATATACCCGTCCTTATAAAATTCACTTATATATTTTGCATTGCTTGGAGTACCCGTTAAATATGAAATTATTAGGAGAAACAGAGAATGACTTTTTGTAATTTTATAGAGTATCTCAGGAAGTCCATAATTGATCAATAAATCTACTGTGAGATAGATAGGAAGCATCGACGGAACTAGTTTAGTGAGCCAGAGGTCTATCGAATCTAAAATAGATCCTTTTACGATTGAGGAATATTTAAAAATCATTACGAAGAGAGTTAGGAGTAAAATGAGGATTATGTAGTCTTTAATTTTTTTCATCAGTAAAATATATGTAACTTTTTAAAAATTTTCACATATTTTACACACTCCGTTTGCTATAATATAAATAGGTGATTTAAAATGATTAAAAAATTTAAGTCGTTCATCCAAGAAGAATGGAAGTTTCTAGTTTTTTTGTTTATCCTATATTTAGGGATGACTTTTGAGCTTCCTTATGTGATATATACTCCAGGTGGACATATAGATATGGGAGAGAGAGTAAGTGGAAAAAACACTTACGAAGCTAATGGATCTTTAAACATGACATATGTCAGTATGGTAAAAGGAACAGCGCCTTTTTTATTACTTTCAGCTGTACTTCCTAATTGGGATGTGGTATCTAAAGATAAAGTGACTTATAACGATGCCGATTTAAAAGAAACCGTCGAAATAGATAAGATCTATATGAGAGAAGCGATTTCGAATGCAACTTATGTCGCATTTAAAAAAGCCAATATAGATTTCGAAGTTGAATCAACTAAAAATATCGTAACATTCGTCGATAAAAATGCGAACACCGAATTACATTATGGAGATATGATCTTATCAGTAGATGGAGAATCCTATTCGACTCTTAGCGAGTTTCAGAATTATGTAAGTGCCAAGGGAGTAGGAGATGAGATATCGATAGAATATGAGCGCGATGGAAAGCGAAAAGTAGACGTCGTCACACTCATAGATTTAGATGGAAAGCCTAAAGTTGGAATAAGTATTGCGAGCGTTTCAGAATATGAAAGCGACTTCGATATCGAAGTCGGAACTAAGCCGAGCGAATCAGGTCCTTCTGGAGGATTGATAACTGCTCTTGAAATTTATAATAAAATTACTTCTAACGATCTGACCAAAGGAAAGACAATAATGGGAACAGGTACTATAGATAAAGATGGCACGGTTGGAGAAATTGGAGGAGTGAAGTATAAACTTCTCGGTGCCTATAAAGATAAAGCTCAAATATTTATTTGTCCTTTAGAAAATTATGAAGAAGCTTTAAAAGTAAAAGAAGAAGAAGAGATGGACATCATTTTAATCGGAGTATCGACAATCGATGAGGCTTTAGAAAAGTTAAACAATATATAAAATTGGACAAATTTTTATGTTCAATTTTTTTTATAAAACAAAAAGAAGCTGCACCCCCTGAGGGCAGCTTCATAAAAAAGAATAAAAAGGGGTTGGCTAGTGTGATACTAGCACCAATTCGCCTTCGTAAAAGTGAATTGGTAGTTCATATATTAAGTGATTATGTTCATAAAGTCAACACTTTTTTAAACTTTTTTTTAATTCTTTTTTCGAAGGCTAAAATAGGGTTTATTTTTGCTTTAGTTTGTGCTATTCTTTATATATAGTTTAGGGTAGAGAAACCAAAGGATAGTGTAGTTTATATGAGCGAAAAAAGTTCGATGTTTACGATAAGTATTTTAAAAAATGTAATAGATGTCTATTTTGATACTTTCTTCGTACTATATTTTTTTACTGTTGCAAATTATGAAGTATTACCACTGGCAAAATATTATTTAACTTTTTATTTAGTGCAAGGTTTTTCTTTTTTTCTCATAAGAAATGCGATGAAGAAGAATATAAAAGTTCCTTATTTTAGAATAGGTATTTCTCTGCAAGCGATTTTCGTCGCACTTATCATGGTTTTGAAAGAACACATAATAGATTATGTACTTTTAGTGGGAGTTGTCCGTGGGATAGCTGGTGGATTCTTTCATTTTCCCCGCAATATATTGAGTTCGGAAAAAATCGATAACGGCGATAGGCAAAAATATGAAGGCATGATGAATGTCATAAATAGAAGTGTAGGGATTTTAATACCTCTAGGACTCGGAATATTTTTATCTCATTTTACCTATGTTCAAATAGGAAAGGTAATTTTTTTATTGTTTATTGTAATGTTTATCGTATCGTTTTGGATAAAAGATCGAGAATTTAAAGACCAAAAGTTCGATTTTGGAAGTTTTAGAAAATTGATAAGAGAGAATAAAGATGTTCGTTGGGCTCTAATAATTCCTTTTTTGTCAGGCTTTACTTATTCTAGTGGAGTAATGGGAACGATAGTAACTTTATCTAAAATAAACAATTTTAAGACAAATTTAACTCTAGGATATGTAGATAGCTTATGTGCTTTTTTGGGTCTAGTAGCGGCTTTTCTCTTTGCTAGCAAAATTAAAAAGAAGTCTTTTCAAACCATATCGTATGTAACGGGTGTCTTATTCTTTATAATTCTTTTCGTATTTTCTTTCAATCCTGTGATGATCGTTCTAATAGTATATCTTCTAATTAGAAATTCTCTAGTAAAGTTTTTCGAATTAATAGATGACAATGTAACTGTCAATTTGAGTAATTGTGAAGAGATTAAGACAACCTATAAAGCCGAATTTTATTGTATAAGAGACATCGTCTTTTCTATATCGAGATCTATAGGGCAAGTCGTTCTTTTACTAGTTTGTTTATTTTGGGGCATGGAGAATATAAGTTACATTTTAATACTTTCGGCTTTTGCAATATTGATAGAAGGTATAATTTTGGGAAAACTTAGTACTAGTTATTAGTACTTTTCTTATTCAAAGAGTTATATGATTGGTATTAAATATATTATGAAAAGTGAACTTAGAAAAAATTATAAATTAAAAAGAACTCAAGTTGAGGGTAGGCGATTTAAAGATGATAAAATGTGCAAATTTTTTTTAGAATCTTCTGAATATAAAGAATCCGGCACGATTCTAGGCTATTATCCTTTAAAAAATGAAATAGATATACTACCGATATTAGATAGAGTATTAGAGGACAACAAAAGATTAGCACTTCCTAGATGCCTTGATGATAGAGGGAATATGGAATTTTGTTATGTCGATGATTTATCCAAGTTAGTAGATGGTCCATGTGGAATAAAGGAACCTCATAAAAATATGCAAAAAGTAGAAAGATTTGATACTGCTATCTCTATAGTTCCCGGTATTGTCTATGATAGAAAAGGGTATAGGTTGGGGTATGGCAGAGGATACTACGACAGATTTTTAGCAAATAATGATATTAAAAGTGTAGGATTTTGTTATGAAGAACTCTTAATAGATGAATTGCCTCGTGAAGAGTATGATAAAAAAATAGACTATATTATTACAGATATCGGCATATCACGGTTTGACAAATAGAATTATATGTTATAAAGTACACATTAAATTGATGAAGGTGACTTAGATGAAAAATTTAGAAAAATGTGAAAAAAAGTTTGATGATAGTGGTAAAACTTTGGAGGTATTAATACACAATAATAACGGCACTGTTTTAGAAACTATCAGACAAAAATTTTCTGCTTCCGAATTAGCAGACGTAAAAAAGATTACGATAAAAGGGCCAGTTTTAGAGTTTGCAGAGTATAATAAACTTTTTAAAATGGTTCCTGAAGCCTTAGTTTATCAAGAGGAATATGTTTTTGATTATTTTAATGACTCAGAAGTGCAGATTCCTGATTGTGCTGACTCAGAAACTATTAGAGTTTTAAATATCATTGCGAGAGTTTTACCTCTTTTAAGTGAACAAAAAAGAAAAGTCGTTTTATCTAATGTGAAAGATGCTTTTACTAGATATAATTTCGCCAAAGTCGGTCCTCAAGAGCTCAGCAGAATCGATTCGACTAAGTTAACTGATATATTAAAAAGCTTTTCTTCTAATAGTATCTTTTTACATTCGCGACTTATTAATATACTTTTTGATATAAAACCAAATCGTATTTTTAGCGATTTTAATTTGTTTTTAGAATTTATGAGTATCTTAATCGACTTCGATTCTTCTACTGAATTCGATTTTGATATCTTAGAAAATCCTAAAACCAGTTTAGATAAAGCAAAATATATAATAAAAGTTGCGAATAAATATAGGAATACTGCCTTTTTGGATCAAATGAAGCAAATGATAAAAATGGCTAAAGAGAATGATACGAGCAAAAAAGTCTTTTTAAAACTTTTGGATAAACTTTATATTTTAGCTAAAGATTATTGTGCCTCTATCAGGGATCTAGAAAAATTTCAAAACGATTTAAAGCGTTCTTATGACGAGGTAATAGCTGAATTAAAAGGGCAGAGTAACACTCCTTTAGCGTTAGATATTAAGCGTGTTAAACAAATTCTTAAAAGATTTAGCAGCAATTTAGAAGTTTCTTTAGAGATGAGATTAGAAGAAATTCAATTCGATATAATCAATTATTTAGAAAATGTAAAAGTAAGACTTAACGAATTGCCCATATTTAACGGATGCGTAATTTTTGAAAGTATAGAAATGTATAAGAAAAGTTTCCCTAAACCCGAGAATATGAGAAACAATTTTCGTAGAGGGTTTGAATGTATTTTGGAATCTGTAAATAGTCTCGTACCAGATTTTTTAGATACTAATATAATAATAAGGGATCTAGAAAACGCTTTTAATCTTATAGACGACGAGAATATTAGTACTAACGGACCGATTTCGTCTTTTGTAAAAGACATGATAACAGAGGTACAATTCGAAGATGAAAATAGTAAAATGGCATTTTTCTTGGAACTAGAGAATTGTATTTCAGATTGGATTTCATATATTCAAAATTATGGACTATCTATTGTTAAAGCAAAATGTCTCTCGATTATACTAGATGAAGGAGAAGTTGAAAGACGCGATATAGTTGTAATCTTAACTATTTTAAAAGAGCTTTCAACTTTGAACGTAAAATATAAATTTAGAGGTAAAGAAATAACATTAGCGCTTTAAACAAGTACGCTAGTGTTTTTTTCTTGACTTATAAAAATTTTTGAATATAATAGTTTTCAAATTTTAGGGGAGATATTATATGGATGAAGAATATATTATATTAAAACATGAATCAGATAATTCTATGATTTATATATATGAAAATGATGGAAGTCAAAATTTTGAACTTTTAAGGGCAATGGATCGTAAAGATTTTTTTGAAGAATTGAAGTGCGCAATCGACGCAAAGAAAAGCATAACAAATTTTGAAGTAAAAAATGGTAATGTCGAATTAGAGTGTTTGTATGTAGATGGAGACGATTATGAAGAAGATAGAATTACTTTAACTTTTAGTTATGAACTTTTTGCTGATCCAGAATTTTTGGCCGGTCTAAACAGTTTAAAAAGCAGATTTGATGAAGTACGCGAAGAAACTAAAAGAAATGTCGAAGAGCAGATGAGAATTTGTGATCAAAGAGAGGCTTTTAGAAAAACTATCGCCAGTTATGTTAAAACCGGTAAAGCGAAAGGTGATGGTGAATATCTTACTCATCTATATGAATTTGTAAAAGATAATAAAGAACATATCGTAGCTTTTTTAGATAGTTTAGATGTAGAGGCTAAACGTTTTTGGAAGAGAGATTTTTTGAATCGGTTTATTATAAATGGTAATGTCGCTTTTTTAGGCGATGTAATGAGTTTAATTATGATTGTGTTTGGTATCATAGAGGGAGTTGCTCTTAACACATGGTTCTTTGTAAAGCTAGGATTAATTACTATTGGAGTCTGTACACCAGTGGGACTTTTATCTATATCACCAATTCCTAGAAAATTGATAAGAAAAGATATGGAAAAAATATATGAGGAATTGAAATCTTATATCGAGAAGTCTTTAAATTGTGGTGAAGAGATCTTATTACAAAACGAACAAGATAGAGATGTTTTTTTGGATAGTCTTAGAAAACTATTTGAATTTATTAAAAATAAGGAAGAAAAAGAATATTCTAGTTGTATTATAGAATTAAATCGCTTAATACACGATTATGCAGGTGCCAAAAGAGCTGAGTTGTCTGGTGAAACAAAAATCGATAAGTTTGCTTTTTTAAGAAGACTGATTGCGCTCGAATTTGTATTAAAATCTAAAGATAATAGTATTAGTGACTCTCTTTTTATGAGTATAGATGACCGTATAAAATTTTTAGGGATGCCACAAAATGCTAAATTCGATGATGTGGTCTTAAACGACATATTTAACACGATGAAGCGGATATTGACTTTTCCTTATGATGGATATGAAACTGAGATTAATGAACTACTCAAAATAGCCACTGATTATGTAAAGAGATCATTGAGTGATGGAGTTCAAAACGACGTAGGTATCACTCCTTCAAAAATAGAGGCTACACAAGCGTTAGCAGCTATAGAAAATGTCATAAATAAAAAAATAAGCGACTATATAGATAGCACAAAATTAAATAATGATTTATCTACTATAGTGACTTTTGCCGAGACACTTAGTGCCAGTGGAGAAGACAGTATATTAGAAGAAGACGATACGAGTATGGGTCCAGCAAAGCAGATATAAAAAAATCTGCTTTTTAGTTGTCACAAATGGAATATATTTGACAACAATCTACGTTTTGTGGTATATTTAGGACGTAGAAATGTAGGTGACAAAAATTACTCGAGATTTGTAGTACTCTTTGAGTTGTTTTTTTGCACCCTTTAACTATTTTTTATTGACATTTGTTGGATATGCTAGTAAAATTGTAAATTGGTGGCATATCTTTTTTAAGTATAAGAAATTTCCGCCCAAAAAATATCGCATAGGGGTGAAGAAACACGTGGCATACAAAAAACAAAAATTTGGAGACCATAGAGAAAGAGTGACTTTCTCTAAAACAAAAAACAACTTAGAATTATCAAACTTATTAGAGGTACAGAAGAAATCCTATGAGGAATTCTTAGAAGTTGGTATCAAGGAGACATTCGAGGATTTATTCCCAGTTGAGTCGTTTACTGGAAATATATCACTCGAGTTCGGCGATTATTCATTCGACGAGCCTAGATATTCAGTAAAGGAAACTAAGGAGAGGGCAGTTACTTTTAGTGCGCCTTTAAAAGTCCAAGCTAGAGTTTTCTTAAACGAGACAGGAGAAGCAAAAGAACAAGAGATATTCTTAGGCGACATGCCTTTGATGACCGAATCTGGAACTTTCATCATAAACGGTGTCGAGAGAGTAATACAATCTCAATTAGTGCGTAGTCCGTCTATCTATTTCAGCCGTGAAATAGATAAGAATGGTCGACCAGTAATTTCAGGTCAAGTTATTCCTAATAAAGGTACTTGGTTGGAGTTTGAACAGGATGCTAGGGATGTTCTATATATAAGAATAGACAGAACAAGAAAAGTTCCTCTTACAACTTTCTTGCGTGCTATAGGTCTATCAAACGACGAAGATATAGTTTCTGTTTTCGGCGAGAATCAATTTTTAGAGAATACTTTTGAAAAGGATTCGACTAAGAATACTGATGAGGCACTTATCGAAATATATGAGAAATTGAGACCTGGAGAGCCTGCTACTTTGGAATCTGCGAAGAACCAACTTGCAACACAATTTTTCGACAGATTCAGATACGATTTAGCGAAAGTTGGACGTTATAAATATAATAAGAAATTAAACGCCTTAGACAGACTTTTGAATTGTAAGTTGGCTGAGACTATCAAAGATGCAGCCGGCAAAGTAATAGCCGAAAAGGGAACTTTGGTTACTAAAGAGATTCAAAACTCTTTAAAAGAAGTTTTCAAAAATGGATATGGACAAAAAGAAGTTACTATAAACGAAGAGTTGGATAGATTTAATATCATTCAAGTAGTAACTGTATTCGATAAAGAAAATGAAGAAAAAGTAGTTAAAATAATCGGTAACGATCAATCTATAGATGAGAAGAGACTTACCATTTCCGATGTATATGGTGCAGTAAGTTATTACTTAAATCTATTAAGTGGAATCGGAACTACTGATGAAATCGACCATTTGGGTAACAGACGTGTAAGACAAGTCGGCGAATTAGTCGAAAATCAATTCCGCGTAGGTATGGCTCGTATGGAAAGAGTTATTAGAGAGCGCATGACTACTCAAGAGATAGAAAACGTTACTCCTAAGTCTTTGATAAACATACGTCCAGTTACTGCAGCTTTAAAAGAATTCTTCGGTTCTTCTCAGCTATCTAAATTCATGGATCAGATCAATCCTATTGCCGAATTGACCGACAAGAGACGTCTATCATCACTAGGACCAGGAGGACTATCCCGTGATAGAGCTGGTATGGAAGTACGTGACGTAAACCCAAGCCATTATGGAAGAATATGTCCTATCGAATCTCCAGAAGGAGCTAACATCGGACTTATCGCATCTCTTGCCAGTTATGCTAAAATTAACGAATACGGATTCATAATGAGTCCATATAGAAAAGTAGTTGATGGCAAAGTAACAGAAGAAATAGAGTACTTGACTGCCGATGAAGAAGCAGATTACTATATAACTCAAGCTACATCTGAAGTGGATGATGAAAATAGATTGAACGGTAAAGAGGTAATCGCGAGATTTAATGGAGACGATCTTTTAGTGGCGCCTAACAAGATCAACTATATGGACGTTTCTCCTAGCCAAATCGTATCTCTAACTACTAGTTTGATACCTTTCTTGGATCACGACGATGCAAAACGCGCCCTCATGGGTTCAAACATGCAACGTCAGGCTGTTCCGCTTCTTAAAACAGAAGCTCCATTCGTCGGAACTGGTGTCGAAGGAGCAGTAGCAAAATATTCTGGAAGTTCTGTAGTTTCTAAAGCAGATGGTGTTGTAGAATACGCAGACGCCAAGAAAATCGTAATAAAGAACGCTAAAGGAAAAGATACTTATTACTTGACAGAGTTCGAAAGAAGTAACGACGAAACTTGTCTAAACCAAATCCCAATCGTCAAAGCTGGCGACAAGGTAGTTCGCGGAGAAGTTATTGCCGATGGACCTAGTACAAATCAAGGTGAGTTAGCACTCGGTAAGAATATGGTCGTCGCATTCATGACTTTCGACGGTTATAACTATGAGGATGCGGTAATCTTAAACGAGAGATTAGTAAAAGATGATGCTTTCACATCTATTCACCTACAACATTACGAAATAGATTGTAGGGATACTAAACTAGGACCTGAAGAGATAACTAGGGATATTCCTAACGTAAGCGAAGAAGCTAGAAAGAATCTAGATAAAAACGGTATCATCAAAATAGGTACTGAAGTAAAAGAAAACGACATTTTGGTCGGTAAAGTAACTCCAAAAGGAGTACAAGAATTATCGAGTGAGGAAAAACTGTTACATGCGATTTTCGGCGAGAAGACTCGTGAAGTTAGAGATACTTCATTGCGTGTACCTCATGGTACTTACGGAATAGTTCACGATATTAAAGTTTATACTAAAGAAAATTCTGACGAATTAGGTGCTGGTGTATCTAAAATCGTAAGAGTTTATATTGTTCAAAAACGTAAGATCCAAGTCGGAGATAAGATGAGTGGACGTCACGGAAATAAAGGTGTTGTATCACTAGTATTACCAGAAGAAGACATGCCTTATTTGCCAGATGGAAGACCAGTAGATATCATGTTAAATCCGATGGGTGTACCATCTCGTATGAACCTAGGACAACTTTTGGAATTGCACTTAGGAATGGCTGCTAAAAAGCTAGGTATATATACCGCTACTCCAGTATTCGATGGTGCCAGTGTCGATGAAATACTCGACTTGATGAAAGAAGCCGATATGGACGAGGACGGTAAGGTTACACTCATAAATGGACGTACAGGTGAACCGTTTGAAAATAGAGTTTCTGTCGGTGTCATGTACATGTTAAAACTACATCACATGGTCGATGATAAATTACACGCTCGTTCGACAGGGCCTTACAGCTTAGTCACTCAACAACCTCTAGGTGGTAAAGCACAGTTTGGTGGACAAAGATTCGGTGAGATGGAAGTTTGGGCATTATATGCTTACGGTGCAGCTCACGTATTACAGGAAATGTTAACGGTTAAATCCGATGATGTCGTAGGACGTGTCAAAGTTTACGAAGCACTTGTAAAAGGAAACAACGTAAGTCAAGCTGGCATGCCAGAGGCATTCCGCGTAATGATAAAAGAGTTCCAAGCTTTAGGACTCGATATCCAGTTCATAGACAAAGAAGATGTCGCTCACGATTTGAAAGAATTAGAGGACGTCGAAGATAGAGAAGAGAATGCGATCTCCATAGATGAAATCGATGCTAAAACACTCGAAATGATGAACGAAGTAAACGAACGCAAATTAGCTAAGAAAAATGGTTCTGATATCACTAACTCTAGTGAAGAGGAAGTCTTAGAAGAAGAATATGAAGAATCAGAAGAAGATTTTGTCGATGAAGATGAGATCGATGACGACTTCGACAGCGAAGAAGAGATAATCGAAGATTTAAAAGAAATGGATGGTGAAGAGTAATGCTAGAAGTTAACAATTTTAAAGGTATTAAGATTGCCATCGCAAGTCCTGAGAAGATCAGGAGTTGGTCTTACGGTGAAGTAAAAAAACCTGAGACGATTAACTACCGTACCCTTCGTCCAGAAAGAGATGGACTCTTCTGTGAAAAAATATTTGGGCCTACGAAAGATTTCGAATGTGCCTGTGGAAAATATAAAAGATTACGCTATAAAAATGTAGTTTGTGATAGATGTGGAGTAGAAGTAACTCGTGCCAAAGTTCGTCGTGAACGTATGGGACATATCGAGTTAGCTTCTCCATGTTCACATATCTGGTTCTTTAAAGGTATTCCTTCTAAAATGGGATTAGTTTTAGACATGAGTCCTAGAGAATTAGAAGAGGTTTTATACTTTGTAAGCTATGTAGTAATAGATCCAGGTAAAGCTCCATTAGAAGCAAAACAGACTCTATCCGATAAAGAATATCGCGCATATTATGAAAAATATGGCAATACGTTCAAAGTCGGAATGGGAGCAGAGGCTATCAAAGAACTATTATTGAAAGTCGATGTCAAAGCTGAAATCGAAGAGATCAGAAAAGATCTAGAAAATGCTACAGGACAAAAGAGAATTCGTCTTGGAAAGAGACTAGAATGTCTAGTGTCTTTCGACGAATCTGGAAATAGACCTGAATGGATGATTTTGGATGCAATTCCTGTCATTCCACCAGAGTTACGTCCGATGATCCAGTTAGACGGTGGGCGTTTCGCAACTAGCGACTTAAACGACTTATATAGAAGAATTATAAACCGCAATAACCGTCTTAAAAAACTTTTGGAATTGGGCGCTCCTAGCATAATCGTCCAAAACGAAAAACGTATGCTTCAAGAAGCAGTAGATACACTATTCGATAACGGAAGACGTGGAAGAAGTGTATCAGGAGCTGGTAATAGAGCTCTTAAGAGTTTATCTAGCATGTTAAAAGGAAAACAGGGACGTTTCCGTCAAAACTTATTAGGTAAACGTGTCGATTATTCTGGTCGTAGCGTTATCGCTGTTGGACCTGGTCTAAAGATATATCAATGTGGTGTACCTAAAGATATGGCTTTAGAGCTATTCAAACCACATGTAATACACGAATTAGTCGAAAGAGGTCTTGCTCACAACATAAAGGGTGCTAAGAGACTCATCGATTCGAAAGACGACAGCGTTTGGGATATCGTAGAAGATGTCATAAAAGAACATCCTGTTTTACTTAACAGAGCTCCGACTCTTCATAGACTTTCTATCCAAGCGTTCGAACCTGTCTTAATCGGTGGTAAAGCTATAAGACTACATCCGATGGTATGTAGTGGATTCAATGCCGACTTCGATGGAGACCAAATGGCTATTCACGTTCCATTATCAGAAGAAGCAATGGCAGAAGCTAGAGTGTTGATGCTCGCTAGCAACAATATCCTAAAACCTGCCGATGGAACTCCAGTTGTTACACCTGGACAGGATATGATCATCGGTAACTACTATATAACTATGGAAGATGCCGGCATGCCAAACGAAGGTAAGGTTTACAAGAATACTAACGAAGCTTTGATGGCTTATGAGAGAAGAGAAGTAACTCTTCAAACTAGAATAGTAGTACCTGTAAATTCGTTTAAACATAAAGTGTTCACAGAGGAACAAAGAGGAAAATATTTAGTTACGACTCCTGGTAAGATTTTATTTAACGAAATACTTCCAGACTCTTTCCCTTATGTCAACGAACCGACGAAAAACAATATCGAAGGTATCACACCTGATGTGTATTTTATCGATTTAGGAGTCGACATCAAAAATGCAGTTGCTGCTATACCTTTGGCAGAGCCATTCGGTAAAAAGCATTTGAAGTCTTTGATCGCTCAAGTATATGACAGATATAAAACTACAGAAACTAGCGTATATTTGGATAACTTAAAAGATTTAGGTTTCAAATACTCTACAATAGCAGGTGTCACTATTTCGATATCAGATATCGTTACTAGTCAGCACAAAGCAGAATATGTAGCTACTGGACAAGAGAAAGTCGACAAGATAAACAAGCAATTCAAACGCGGATTGATAACTGAAGATGAACGCCATAAACAAGTTTGTGACGTTTGGCAAGAAGTTACTAAGCAAGTAGGTGCTGAACTACAAGGTTATGCTAAAACTGACATGCACAATCCAGTATTCATGATGAAAAACTCTGGTGCGCGTGGATCTGATTCACAGTTCAATCAGATGTCAGGAATGCGTGGTTTGATGGCAAAACCTAACGGAGAATCACTAGAGATTCCGATCACTGCAAACTTCCGTGAAGGTCTATCCGTCAACGAATTCTTCTTATCATCACACGGAGCGCGTAAAGGTAATGCCGATACTGCGTTAAAAACGGCAAACTCAGGATATTTGACTAGACGTCTAGTAGATGTCGTTCAAGATATCATAATCAGAGAGGACGATTGTGGTGCTCTTGCAGGATTGAGAGTAGCAGATATCATCGATACTAAGAGTGGATCTGTAATTGAGTCTCTAGAGAGCCGTATAGTAGGAAGATTTACAGCTAAGAAAGTCATAAACCCAGAGACTAAAGCTACTATAATAGACAAGGGTTGTGAAATTACAGAGTCTATCGCTAAGAAAATTGCGAAAGCGGGAGTTAAGACCGTCGAAATCAGAAGCGTTCTTACGTGTAAATGTGCTAATGGAATATGC
This sequence comes from uncultured Bacilli bacterium, assembly GCA_910587535.1. GTDB lineage: Bacteria > Bacillota_I > Bacilli_A > RF39 > UBA660 > RUG11867. The sequence goes on along the minus strand of CAJUKM010000010.1, from coordinate 6,081 downwards.
CGTAAGTGTTATGGTAGAAACTTAGCTACAGGTATAACAGTAGAAAAAGGCGAAGCTGTCGGAATAATGGCTGCTCAATCTATCGGTGAGCCTGGTACACAGCTTACGATGCGTACTTTCCACGAGGGTGGTGTAGCCGGCGCTGGAGATATCACACAAGGTTTACCACGTGTTGAAGAATTGTTCGAAGCACGTATACCAAAAGGAAAGGCTACTATTTCTGAGATAACTGGTAAGGTTACTTTAATAGAACCAGTCAATGGAAAATATAGAATAGTAGTCGAGAACGACATCACTGCTAAAGAACACATGACGAGCTATGCTGCAAAAGTATGTGTAGAGGTCGGTAGTGAAGTAAATGCAGGTGATAAACTAACTGAAGGTGCAATAAGTCCTAAAGAGTTATTAGTCGTAACTGACCCAATTACTACTCAAGAGTATATATTGGAAGAAGTTCAAAAAGTATATAAATCTCAAGGTGTCGATGTGTCAGATAAACATATCGAAATCATCGCAAGTCGTATGATCAATAAAATGCGTATAGTAGAGGGAAATGACTCCGATATGGTGGCAGGATTAACTGTATCAATAAGAGAATTTACTGAGAGAAATAAACCTGTCATATTAGAAGGAAAAGTTCCTGCAACTGGAAGACCTGTTCTTCTAGGAATTACGAAGAGTTCGCTAGAGACCGATTCGTTCCTATCAGCAGCATCATTCCAAGAGACTACTAGAGTTCTAACAGATGCCTCAATCAGAGGTAAAGTAGATTATCTACAAGGACTTAAAGAAAACGTCATCATCGGTAAACTCATACCAGCTGGAACTGGTGCTAGAGAATATTCAGATGTCCATATCGAACTCGAGAAAGAATTCTTATCCGACGATCCGAGCGAAGTATTAGAAGAAAAGTTCTTAGATGATGAAGCAGATCAAAATATCGAAAGCGAAATCGTCGATGCTGAACAGACATCTTTGGAATTAGAAGAAAATACTGAAGAAAGTACTGATTAGTGCTTTCTTTTTTCTTGCATTTTGTTATATTACAGTTTATTATATTTATTTAGTAAAGGACTGTTTTATCATGAAAATTATAGTGACACGGGTAACACCTTCAATGGATATTTATTATTTTAAATTTGATAAAGTTATTGACAGAGATGAATCCATGACTTATCATGTAGAGTTTGTCAAAGACTTAGAACAAGCAATCGATAATAATGGAATATATGACATCGTATTTTTATCTAAAAGAGTTTTAAAAATTGAGTATATTGTAATAACCCGTAATGGTTTTAAAGAATTAAGATCTGTCAATATTTTTTTTGCAGAGAACATTAGCCTAGATGATCCTTTCTTTACTGCAATCAATCATTTAATAAAGACTTTTGAAAAGAAAAAAGTCTTCATAAGAGAATCTATAGAAAGATTATTAGAGGAATCTCGCCAATTAGTAAATAATATCGAAGACTGTAGGAGTATTCTCAAAAGATATGTACTTGCGGGACTAGTAATAGATGATAAAACTAATAAAGATGCAGCGAGAATCTTTTCTGTGATGATTACTAAAAAATTTGAAATTTTAGAAAAATTAGAATTACCTTTGCCGTTTAAATCAAAAATGAAACTAAACTTTTTAAAAGCTACTAAAAAGTGGCAGATTCATAGATATGGAACATTTGCTTATAATGATGAGATAGATACCATCCAAAGAGGCTGGCTAGAATATGTTTGGAAGAGCTTTATAAAAGATTACAACGATCGTCACAATTTCTTTTTGGAAGGTGCTAGTGAACCGATAAAGCTTCCTGAGCGTAATGTTGAACCTTTTATTAAATTTATACTAGCTGACATAGAATACATAAGAACTTTAGGTGCAGAAAAATACCATCAAGAGTTAATAGATTTAGAAAACCTTTCTAAGAGATATATCGATCAAAAAAGGAAAGAAGTAATCGAAGGAATACCAATCGATATTGTAAGTTTTTTAAACGAACTTACAGATATAGAAATGGCGACTTTTTCTAAAAATCCAAATAAAGGTTTGATTAGAAATGGTTCTGAAATAGTAAAAAAAGAATTTATAGAAGAAAGATTGAGATATCTCGGTATAGATACTATAGAGACAGTAGATCCTTTTTTGAATTTCATATTCGAACAAGTTAGAAGAATTACTACTTATCCATATCAAGGTTGTGAAACAGAATTAGTAGAGTTATATAAAATAGCAGGAGATTATGTGAGAGAGAGAAGTGATAATCAGGCAACCCTAGTAATCAGAACTCCAGGAAGTGAACTGTTAAAAAAAGAAACAGCATTAGAACTAGTTATAACGAGAAAGATTAAAGAATGCAAACAGTATGAAGAATTAGCATCCGACTTAGAACTTTTAGAAGATGCTATTGCAAAAGTTAGAGAAGGGGAATGCAATAATAATTCAGAAAAAGATGATAAAAGCTTAGCAAATATACCTCTCAGTTAAAATTCATTTAAGGTAATGTTGATATAGATTAACAAATTTTGTTATAATTAAAGTGTAAAGTGAGGCCAAATTCGTGGAAAATATTGAACTAACTATGTGGAGTCAATTACTATCGATAATTCGAAAGAATTCCGATAAAACGGCAATAGAATATGGGAATCACTCTATAAATTATTTAAAACTTCTTGCAAGGAGTGAGTCATATGTTTTAGCTCTTCATAAAAAAGGTGTAAAAAAAGGCGATTATTTAGTTACTAGGATGTCTTTTTCCTCTGATTTTATATATCTATTACTGGCTAGCATCCGTTTAGGCTGTATTTTCATACCTCTTTCTCCAGAAGAAAAATTAGACAAATTTATGATGCAAAGTGGTCCAGATAAAATTAAAATGCTATTTTGTAGTATAGATACATATGATAAAAGTTTACTAAAAGAACTATCTAGTATAGAAATAGAAGAAGTGGTTTTGTTTTCTTATGATGTTCAAAAAGATAGCAGTTTGGAAAATCACTTCGCTAATTCGGGAAGAAATATTATATCTGGGACTAGTTTTGCCGTTTCAGGATTGTATTATGATCCGTATTATTCAGATGTATTATCATGTATACTTCCATTCGAAAACGTTTCTTTGAATGATGTTCTAATGTGCATTTATGATAGAGAATGTAAACTTTTTGTTCCTTATACTGGTAATGATCTCATGGATATGTGTGTCATAAATAGTGAATGCGGTTTAGGAAAAGTATTATGCTATTATTCAAAAAGTAGTATTTTAGGGATAGTAGATGGCATCATAAATCCAATATTAAATGGTGCGACGATCATATGTGAATCAATGGTAAATAAAAATTTGCTTTCTTATAGTTTACTGCTCAATAAACCAAATACAATTTATTGTGGTATAGAACACTGGTATAAAATATGTTATGAATTGAGTACTGTAAAACAAGTTAAAAAAGCAATATGTCCTCAACTAAAAAAAGTCAAAATAACCGAAGGTCTTTTGCCAAGGGAAAAAAGTTTTTTTAAAAAGATAGCACGTGATCACAGATTTGGATGTGCTAATTATAGTGGTGGCAATTTAAAAATAAGAAGTTTTGAAGTTGCAACTAGACAAGAGCCTAAAAGTATATCGATTGAGGAATTAGGAAATTGTGAATATCCTCTTTCTTTACTAGAGAAATATATCTTGGAAAGTAGCGATGAAGTATTGTCTGCTTCCGTATTTTTAGGCGATGAGTTAAATAAAAAAGTAGTTCTTATAGACATCGAGCTTTCTTTTCTAGGAGAGAGAAGTGAAGACGAGAGAATTCTAAAAGATATCGTCATAAAACTAAATGATACGTTGCCAGACGAATTAAAAGATTCTATTTATTTTTTAGTAAATCAGATGGCATATGGTCAAATAAAAGCTTATAGAAATTTAGATAAAGAAAACTTAAAGAAAGAATCTTTAGATGTTTTACTTAGTTATAGAGAAATAGAAGAGTGGGTAAAAAGTGATGCCAAGACTTTTATGTTGGCATTTAAAAATATATAAGTAGGAAGTGGAAAAATGAAAAAAAACAGTAATAAATTGAGAGAAGAATTCATGGAAATAATGAGAAAGAAATATAACATGAGTTGGGCTAGATATTTAATCGAAATCAATAAAAATAATTTAGAAAAGTCAGCATTATTTTATAGAGGAAATACTATAAAGTATGGGGAAATGTTTGCAAAAGCTTTTAAATATGCCGCCTCTTTAAAACAGATGGGGATAAAAAAGGGTATGGAAATACCAATGTGTTTGAATTTATGCCCAGAAACTATATATATAATAATTGCAGCTAGCTTGATCGGCGCTAGAATAAATTTATTTGGAAATGAATTCGCTACAGAATACATTGAAGAAATAATAAAAAGCACTGACGCTGGAACTTTATTCGTAACCGATGATATGTTTAGTAAATTAAAAGATATCATACCAAAAACAGATATCGATAGAATCGTAATGTTTTCTCTTACTGATTCTTATCCAAAGGGTGGAAATCCATATTATGTTTTAGAGAAAGATTTTTATGATGGGCAAAATAAGGTAAACATGTTTAAAGATCTGTGCTCTAAAAGTGTTTCTTATCCTAAAATTTTAGATTCATTTGAGTTTGAGGCAAGTGGAGAAAATTATGATGGTCAGATTGAAGAAACCTCATCTCTATGGGATATATTTACGAAAACATATTCGAGTGGGACTACAAATTCTAAGAGACCTAATATGATTGAACACAGAGTCAGTACTTATATCGCTATGGGATTAGCACATTATCTCGGTGGTGATACTACGAGATTAGTAGGTGTAAGAGCATATGCTGGTATTCCGACGTTTTCTAATACTAGTTTGGTTTCTACGATATCAGATGGTTTTTCTCAAGAACAAGAAATTGCTCTAGAATATATAAGAAATTCGCACTTTTTCTCGCGTTCTTTGCAAATAAACAAACCAAATATGTGTGCTGAAACGACTAGTAATTGGATACAAGCCATAAAAGATTATAACGAAGAAAAAAGTAGTAAGCCAGATTTAAGCTTTTTATTGGCAGCTTTTTGTATCGGAGAACCTACATCTAGTGGAGAAGAGAAATTTATAAATAAAGGGTTTAGAAAGTATAAGGCAGGACATAAATTTACTAAAGGATTGCTGACGTTACCAATAGGAATGGCTGGTGGTGATTGCGAACACAGTGGAATATTCTTTTTACCATTTAAAAAATTAATGGATGGTATGCCAAACAGAGCATTTAAAACTACAACTGGATACAAAACTTATAGAATGGTCGATTGGGCAATCTTAGATAAAGATGGAAAACATTGTAAACCATATGAGCATGGTGAACTAGTTGCCAATTCGCCTTGCAGCATGGTTAAATACTCTAACAATGATGAAGCTAATGAGAGATTTTTTAGAACTGACGAACATGGTAAAGTTTATGGTTCATTCCACTTATACGCTTTTATGGATGAATTAGGAGGAATTCATTTAAAGGGTAGAATTCCTAAAGAAGAAAAATCTATTCCACTATATTACATCGAAGATGAGATATTGAAAGACTCAAAGAGAATTATGTCTTGTTCTGTTGTCGAAGTAGATGGTTTATACGTTGCACACATAGAATATCAACCAGGAGTAAGTTACAGTGAGAGATTTGCTCTTTTAGATATAGAAAGAAGATTGGCAAGAGCTTTACCAAATGATATCTTAGATAGAATAGTTTATAAATTTAGAACAAATAAAGATGGATTTCCTCTCACTGGATGTATAAAAAGAAGTCCTAATGATTTAATTCAAGAGGGACTCATTGGAACGTATAAGGTTCGTTTAAATGGGTTAGGAGAACCGAAATTAGTTTCTGGTCAAAAATATAATGAATTTATAAAATCTCAGAAGAGTATGAAGCTCGAATAGTTTTGTTAATGAAGCAAAAAAATAAGACGTTTATGGAAACTAAACTCTTATTTTTTTAATTGGAAAATATTCATGAAATGTAAAAGACTCTTCTTTTGATTGTTAAAAATACTCATTGATGTTATACTTATCATAGGATGGTGTGAGTATGACAGGT
>CAJUKM010000009.1 GCA_910587535.1 uncultured Bacilli bacterium | reverse complement strand
TAGAAGTTACAGGAAGTCATCCATTCTATGACAAGAAGAGTAACAGTTGGAAACCGATTTCTGAGTTTGAGATAGGAGACATAGTCACAACTTCTAAGAATAAAGATATTAAAATCAAGTCAATAGAATCGATTGAAAAAGAGGAAACTGTTTATAACTTAGAAGTTAAAAAGAATCATACTTATTTTGTTTCGAAATCTAACATTCTTGTGCATAACAAGGGAAGCATATAATAAGAAAATAACCATTAATTGTTAAATTACAAAAAAAGTAAATTTCGGTTTACTTTTTTATATGTTTTATTTATAATAAAACACATCAAATTGAACGAGGTGAGAGAACTGATGAAAAACACATATCTAATACTCATTCTTCAAAATCTCGTTCTCTTTCCAAATCAAGAAATCAAGTTAGAACTTTCCAATGAGCTTTCTAAAATCATAATTAGAGAATCTCAAAAAAACTATGGTAGTGAATTAGTTCTTGTAAGTCCTAAAGACGATAATGCAACTGTATCATCTTTAAAAGATATAGAAAACATAGGTTCTTTTTGTAAAATTAAAAATGCTTTAGATTTACCAAATAAAAATATCAGAGTAACTCTAAGAGGTGTAAAAAGACTTAAGATTTCTAAAATGAAAGTTATTTCAAACGAACTTATTCAGATCGAAAATGAACCTATAGAAAATCCTGTTTATAATTTAGATGAAGAACTTGCATATTCTCGTAAACTTAAAGAATTAGTTCAAAAATATATCGATATAGATTACAAAGCAACTAATTCACTTTTAGGTGCGATCAAAAATGTTACAAACTTGAGTAAACTTACAGACATGATTGGAGCATCGCTAGATTTAAACGTAAAACAGAAAAATAAACTTTTTAAAGAGACAGACTACTATAAAAGAGCGCGAATGCTAATCACAATTTTGAGTAACGAAATAATGTCACTTGAACTCGAAAATAGAATAGAAGAAGAGATTCGTGAACATTTTGAAAAAAGTGAAAAAGAAATAATTATAAGAGAAAAGATCAAGGCTCTATCGAATGAACTTGGCGAAAAGAACGACAAAAACGAAGCTTGTACTAATTTTATGTTCATAATAGATGGACTAAAAGTTAGCGAAAAAATTAAGACAAGTATGAGAAGAGAAGTAAACGTCTTAGAGTCGACATTAGAAACATCACCGGAATATGGAAGTTTAAGAACTCATTTAGAATTTATTACGAGCCTGCCGTGGAATAAAAGTTCAAAAGACGAAACTGATATCGAAAAAATAGATAATCATTTGAATGAGCTACATTACGGACTAGATAAGGCTAAAGAAAGAATTGAAGAGTACATGGCTTTAAGGAAAAAGAACAAAAGCATTTATAGTCCTGTTCTCTGCCTTATAGGACCTCCTGGTACTGGTAAAACAACTTTTGCAAGAGAACTTGCAAGTTCTACACATAGAGAATTTGTCAAGGTAAGTGTAGGAGGCCTTAATGACGCTTCTGAATTGGTCGGTCATAGACGAACTTATATCGGAGCAGGTCCCGGTAAAATTATGGAAGGCATCAGAAAATGTGGCGTTAATAATCCCATCATATTGATAGACGAAGTAGACAAAATGGTCAAAGATTATAAAGGAGATCCCTCTAGCATACTTCTAGATATTTTAGATCAAAACCAAAATAAAGAGTTTGTTGATAATTATGTTCAAGAACCGTTCGACTTAAGCGACGTCTTATTCATATTGACAGCGAACGATGAATCTAAAATTCCACGTGCTCTATACGATAGACTTGAAGTTATAGAAGTAGCTAGCTATACCATATTCGACAAAGTGGAAATAGCTAAACATTATACGCTTCCAAGACTAGGAAAAGAATACGGTTTCGATTATAAATTAATTAAAATTCCTGAATCGGTTATCACCAAAATTGTGGAAGACTATACAAAAGAGGCTGGAGTTAGAGAACTAGAGAGAAAAATAACTAGCATAATAAGAAAGATACTCATAAAAGGACTTAATTCTTCTGTTACTATAAAAGAGAATGAATTAGAAAAATATCTAGGTAAAGACAAATTCTCTAATTTTACCAATATGTATACGGATTATGGCGTTGTAAATGTTCCTGCTTGTACTAATTCGGGAGGATGCATTCTAAATATAGAAGTATCACTATATCAAGGAAACGAGAAAATCATATCTACGGGATCTCTTGGAAAGACGATGCAAGAAAGTGCTTTAGTAGCGTTGAGTTATCTCAAGGACAACAATAAAAGTCTTAAACTGGATATTAAAAAATTTACAGAGACATTGCACATTCACGCCTTAGATGGTGCAACTCCTAAAGATGGTCCTAGTGCAGGATTGGGTATTGCAGTTGCAATAGCTAGTGAGCTCTTAAAGACAAAAGTTCCTAACGAAATAGCTTTTTCGGGAGAGATTTCATTGAAAGGCCGAATTTTAAAAGTGGGAGGAATTAAAGAAAAAGTTATAAGCTCTTATAATTCTGGTATACAAAAGATTTACATTCCTAGTGAAAACTTAAAAGACATTGAAAAGATCCCTAAAAAAATCCTAAAAAATATAGAAATTATAGCTGTAAATACATTTACAGAAGTTTACAATGATATATTCGAATAATTGAACGATCTCACTAAAAACTAGATATAATAGTTAGTAAAGTGAGGTTTTTTATGGAGAAAAAAAAGAGAAAGCCGATGAGATACAGGAGACTATTTAGATTAACTAGTATTCTACTTTTAATAACGACAGCGATTTTTCTTTTAAATCTGCTTCGAATGGATTTACTAGGCGTAAAGTATATGATAATACTATGTATAGGACTTTTCCTAATCGAATGGTTCTTGTTGTTTGTGTTAAATAAAAGATTTAAAGTCGTCATTAAAATACCTTTTTTGTGTATAACTATAATCTTATCTGGAATTTTTATCTTCGGAACATATAATTTAAATTTGGCTGCATCTTTTGTCCAAAAAATAGTAAGCTCCTCAGTACAGGAAGAAAAATACGAATTATACGTTTTAAATGACAGTGATTATAAATCTTTAGAAGACCTCAACAAAACTAACTTAGGTTTTTTTGACAACGACAGTGATTCGCTAAAAGAGGCACTTAAAATATTAAAAAAAGATGTTACTTTTAAAACTGAAAATACTTATGATGACATAGAAAAAATGCTAAAAGATGGAATCGATAAGAAGATCGATGCAGTATACATTACCACATCCTTATTAGAAAATGTAAGAGAACAATACAGTGATTTATTTTATAATTTTAGAGTAATAAAAGATATCTCCGTTTCGACAAAAGAAACAGTAAAAAAGAGCGAGGTTGATGTTACAAAAGAGCCATTTGTAATATATGTGAGTGGAATAGATACTTATGGATCTATTGGGACAGTATCTAGAAGTGATGTAAACATTTTAATTGCAATCAATCCAAAAACACAAAAAGTACTTTTAGTTAATACACCACGCGATTATTATGTAAAACTGCATTCAAAAAAAGCTTTCGATAAATTGACTCATGCGGGTATTTATGGTGTAGAGGAATCGATGAATACACTTGCCGATCTCTACGCAACAGATATAGATTTTTATTTAAAGATTAATTTTAGTTCCTTAATTAAAATAGTAGATGCGTTGGATGGAATAACTGTGGATTCTAAATTTCAATTCAGTTATGATGGATTCGATTTTAAGAAAGGCCAAAACAACCTAAATGGAAAAGGAGCATTAGCTTTCTCAAGATACAGAAAAACTTTACCTCAAGGTGATATATCTAGAGGTGAAAACCAAGAAGCCGTCATACAAGCTATTATAGAAAAAATCGCAACACCAAGTATAATTAGTAAGTATTCTAAAATATTAGAAACGATGGGTAATTCTTTTGTAACAAATATGAGTGAAGATGATATATATTCAATAGCAAAATATCAATTAAACAAAAATCCAAAATGGTCTATAGAAAACAAAAATGTTTATGGATCGAACGGTTTTGAAACTACCTATTCTATGGGAAAAACTAAATTATATGTAATGATACCAAATGAAGAGTCTGTCACAGAAGTAAAACAGCATTTAAATGAAGTATTAGAGACAGATTGACGTTCTATTACATTAAATTAATCCTAATAAGATATCACCATTTAGAGGGAAGCCAAAGAAGCTTCTTTTTCCTTGAAAATATAGAGGTAATGTGTTATCCTTAAGTAGAATAGAGAATACAGAATTCGACACGGTTTTAGATAGAATGTGTACTATAATTTAAACGGAAAAATGTTGATTTAAGTATTCTAAAAATTATAAGAGGCTAGGTTATGGAAGATAAAAATAATAGAAAAAAGATATTTATTCTGGGGTTATGTGCAATAACTATAGTACTTGCTAGTACTTTGGGAACATATGCTTACTTTATGACTAGTTTAGGTAGAGAAGAGAAGCAAGAATTAACCATCACTACTGGGGTACTCGCTCTAGTATTCGAAGATAATTCCGATGGAATAAATGCAACTCTTTCGTTAGGTGAAAGCGTAACAAAAGAATTCAAAATCAGAAACACTGGAACCCAAGACGTAACGACCAATATGCTCTTTAGTGATATGATAAATACTTACATGAAAGAGTCTCTTTCATATAGATTAGAATATAAAACATCTGTAGATGGAGAATGGTCTAATGTCCAAACTGCAAATAGCAATGTTCCTCAATCTAGAAAGTCGGCCGAAAAGAATCTAGCAACAGATTTGACCATACCAGCAGGAGCAACTTATTACTATAGATTATCTATTACATTTAACAACTTGGATATAAATCAAAATGAAGACATAGATGCAATATTTGCAAGTAAGTTTAAAATAGGCGAAGCTATTAGTCCATCAAAAGAAACCTTAAATTACCTAGAAGTAGTAGCTAAAGAAGTAAAACCAAATTTTGCGGATCCTGCAACAACTGACGAAGGAGTATTTGCATTAGAAGACGACTATGGAACAAGTTATTACTATCGCGGAGCAGTGACAAACAACTACGTCAAATTTGGAGATTTTTATTGGAGGATAATCAGAGTAAATGGAGATGGAAGTTTAAGAATCATCTATGATGGAACCCAAGGCTATGCGAATGGAGTATCAAATACAGGTAGACTAGCCTATACAGGAAAGACATTCAATGCACAATATAATGATAACAAATATGTTGGTTGGATGTTTGGAGGAGCGCAAGGTGTTGCAAGTACATCAAAAACACAGGCCCAAACGAATGAGACTAACTCAGATTTGAAGATATTAGTAGATTCGTGGTATAAGACAAACATAGTAGATAAGAACTTAGAGGATAACGTAGCAGACGGGGTATTCTGTAATGATAGAACAACACCAGGGAGTGCTGAAACAGGGCTAAGTAGTGACACAGGATTAGGGTATGGAAAGAATGTAACAGCATATGGAGCCGCTGCGAGGACAAATGTATGGAATACAGATACAAGTAGAGTGCAGCCTAGATTTACATGTCCACAGAAGAACGACGCATTTACAATGAACGACGAAGAAAAAGGGAATGGGGACTTAACATATCCAGTGGGTTTGATTACAGCAGATGAAATAGTCGCAGCTGGAAGCGGAAAGCATGCTACAACAAACTCAAATTATTACCTATATAAGGGTTCATGGTATTGGACGCTCTCACCTTGCTGTTATTATCGTGATTATGCCCATGTGTTCCATGGTTATAGTAGCTTTGGTAGTACAGGCACTAGTTATGCTGGTGCTGTTGCTCCAGTAATAAATTTAAAAGCAGAGTATGTACAAACTATGATTGGAGATGGCACTATCAATAACCCGTATAAAGATTCAAAAGACACTATTTAAGCACTTCAAGGTGCTTTTTGTGTCGATAAAAAAAGCCTTAGAAATCTTTTATTATCTTATAAAATATGTTAAAATACTTTTGAAATGAGTGAGCGTGTATGAAAAATTTGAAAGTGATTTTTATGGGGACTCCCGAATTTGCCGTTCCCATTTTAAAAACTTTAATCGAAAATACGAATGTAATAATGGTAGTTAGTCAGCCAGATAAAGAAGTTGGAAGAAAGAGAGTCCTGACTTCTTCTCCGATTAAAACATTAGCTGCAGAAAACGATATAGAAGTTTTCACTCCTCATAAAATAAGAGAAGACTATGAGGCTATCCTAGAAAAAAAACCAGATATCATTATTACTTGTGCATACGGACAAATAATACCTAAGATTCTTTTGGACGCTCCAAAATATGGATGTATAAACGTTCATGCTTCATTGCTTCCTAAGTTGAGAGGTGGTGCACCTATTCATAGGGCAATTATGGAAGGTCATAAGACTACTGGAATAACGATAATGTATATGGATGAAAAGATGGATAGTGGAGATATCATTTCACAAAAATCTATCGAGATAGAAGACAATGACACCCTAGAAAGTTTGAGCATTAAATTAAAAACTATAGGTGCGAAACTTTTAATCGAAACCCTCCCTTCGATCATAGAAGGAACTAACGATCGTACAAAACAGGATGAAATTGAAGTTACTTATGGATATATAATTAAAAAGGAAGATGAACTGATTGATTTTGACAGGAATACTAAAGAAATCTATGATCACATAAGAGGGTTAAATCCTAATCCTGGCGCTTATTTCATATTAAACGATAAAAAAATAAAAGTTTATGATTCCAAAAAAGGCAATACAAAAGGACCAATTTCCACTATAAATAACATCTATAAAGACGGAATCGGGATCGGTACGAAAGACGGAGAAATCATACTTACTGAAATCAAGCCAGAAGGCAAAAATCGCTTGAATGTCAAAGACTTTTTAAATGGATTAGATAAAAAAAAGTTAAAAGGAATGGTAGTAAATGATCGAAAAGATTAAAAAACTAAACAGTACTGAAAAAGGACCGACAATCATAAGGTTTAGTCTATATATGCTTTTTTTTCTATTTGTGATCATCTTAAGCATCGTGGCTAATTCGACTGCAACGCCTAAAAACACTGCTAAAAATAGTCAAAAAGAGTCTGTCATAGAAAAAGAAAAACCTGTTAATCTTTCTTTTTATGAAAAGCAAGAAAGACTTTATAAAGACGATTACGAATTTTCATACAAGATAATAGACAATGAAACAGAAATACTCTACGACGGATATTTCAAAGATGAAATAACAGAAGGCATAAAAGAGACAGATGATGAAATCGTGAGATACACTATTATCGAAGAAAAAGTATATAAGATAAAATTCGACTCTAAAGAAGAATATGTCGATTTATACGACGGTTTAGAGAACACTTTCTTCGATTTCGAAAGTCTTTTTTCTAAACTTAATTCTTCGAATACGACTATAGAAAAAACAGATACAGGAAAAAAATACAACTATAAAGAAATAGAAGGATATAATTTTGAAATAATGACAGATGATAACTCAATAGTATGTATTAAAATAACCAAAGAAAATGTTGAGTATCTGTTAAAATTTAAATTTTAACAGAAAGTGGGGGAATTAAAATTGAAAGAAAAATTTAAACATAACGACTACGTGAATTGGGGACTTACCTTATTTGGTGTAATAGCGGCTGCTATTTTACTAGTCTTCTTACTTTTAAAGATGGAGACGATATTTGAAATAGTTGCCTACATTTTATCGACCTTGACACCGATATTTATTGGGATTCTATTTGCATATCTTTTAAATCCTTTAGTAAAATTGATCGAAAAATATATAACATCAAAGACAACAGATTATATAGCAAATAAATTTATTAAAAAGATGAAAAATAAAAAGAAAATTTCTAGAATTGCTGCTATCTTTATGACTTATCTCTTGGCATTTTTGATAATAGTATTGTTCATAGAGTTCGTCGTTCCTAGTCTTTTCGATAGCCTAAATGTCATGCTTACAAACATTCCAATGTATGTAAATAACATCTATGACTATTTAAAAGATGTCTTGAAGAGCAATCCAGATCTCGTAAGTTTAGTAGATAAACTCAACACTAACATAACTGATTTTACTGGAAGTATAATGATTCCATCTATGGATACGATCATGACTAATCTGACGTTGGGTATATCTACATTCATAAAATGGATTGTAAATATATTGATAGGCCTGATAGTCTCTGTTTATTTAATCTACGACAAAGATTCGTTTGTAAATGGAGTTAAAACTGTCCTTAAAGTGACCCTGCCAGATAAAATTTATGAGACGACGATGACAACACTCGGATTCACCGATAAAATATTTGGAGGCTTTATGATTGCCAAGATTATCGATTCGATAATCGTTGGCATTCTGACTTTTATTATCATTTCGATATTTAAAATCCCATATGCTCTAATAATATCGGTCATCGTGGGAGTGACTAACATCATTCCATACTTTGGACCATTTATCGGAGCACTGCCTTGTGCAGCACTTCTGTTACTAATAAACCCAACTAAGAGTTTGACATTCTGTGTTTTAATATTTTTAATTCAACAGTTCGATGGAAATATATTGGGACCAAAATTGATAGGAAATAGAACGGGAATCAAAAGTTTCTGGGTACTATTTTCGATCCTACTATTTGGTGGATTGTTCGGTTTTGTAGGAATGATCTTTGGAGTCCCAGTTTTTGCAGTTATATATTCTGTTTTGAACAACTTGATAAACAAAAAACTTGCCAAAAAAAAAGCCGTTTGATATAATTTATGAAGAATAGGAAGGTATGCAGATGAACCAAGAAAACAAAAATAAATCATATTATTTAAACTTTACAACTCAGATGTTTCTAGGTGCTAAAGAACTGTTGAAGAGTATGCCAACATTCTATAATAGAATATACTTTTCTACTAAATTTGCAAGTGCGCTTTGGAGTGGTGACAAAGAAGAAATTTTCCCAAATGTCACAATATTAACCGAAGAAGCCAACATAGCTTCCTTAAGACAGATAATAAAAAACAATTTTCTCTATATAGGAGAATGGGATTCTTTGAGATTCACCGATGGCCAAGACTTCGGCTTCAGTTTTATAGCTGGAAATATAAAATACATCCTTTTGCCTTTTAGTGAGACAGCAGAAGGATATACGATTAAGAGTTATGATGTCGACACTGGAGACTGTTATACGACGAATATGGTTGTAGATAAAAAATTCTTTTTAGACGTTTCTATGAAAGAAAATGGTGAATTTGTCCGAACTTGTGACTTTAACTTAGAATACATAAATAGTGAAAATACAAAAAAAGAAAAAGCTGCAAAAAAAGCACAACCACAACTAGTATCGATCGATACTAATAGAGGTTATGCTCTTACAAATATGTATTTGATTTTACTCATAGTTCTAATCAGCATATTTTTTGTATACGTAGCGTACTTTGCACTAAAAATAGCTTAATTTTATCCGAGACCTACGTCTAAAACCATCATTATTATAAATCCTATCAAAGTGAAGAAGGCCATTAGGTCTTTTCTTTTGTTTGTTTGACTCTCAGGTATTATCTCTTCGACTACGACATATATCATTGCCCCGGCTGCAAACGCTAAAGAAATCGGCAGAATGCTCTCAATTTTTAAGATGAGAAGAGCTCCTAAAACTCCAGCAATAGGTTCGACTATGCCGCTGATCTGTCCAAAAAAGAAAGCTTTTTTTCTAGACATTCCACTGCGACGTAGTGGTAGCGAAATACTGCTTCCTTCTGGAAAATTCTGAATTCCAATTCCGAGAGCTAACATGAA
Organism: uncultured Bacilli bacterium; assembly: GCA_910587535.1. GTDB lineage: Bacteria > Bacillota_I > Bacilli_A > RF39 > UBA660 > RUG11867. The sequence continues at coordinate 24,605 of CAJUKM010000009.1, read as the reverse complement.
GGCACTCATCAAAGACGCATCTCCATATATTAATGAGCCAAAACCTAGACCGACTACCAGTCCCTCAGGAATGTTGTGAATAGTTATAGAAAGCATCAACATAAAATTCTTTTTGTTTGAGGAATTTTTGATTACCTTAGAACTTATTTTATCAGTGATGAATAATAATATTCCTCCTAATAAAAATCCTAATGGAACTATAATCCATGGGGTTTGACCCAAACCTTCAGCTTTATCTATTGCAGGAGCTAATAAACTAAAAAATGAAGCTGCAATCATGACACCGCCAGCAATGCCGAGCATAGCATCCATCATATTACGATTTGTCTTTTTAAAAAAGAATACTAAAGCACTTCCAGCCATCGTAAAAAGGTATGTCATCAAGGTCGCTAAAAGAGCTTGAACGACAGGATTTAAATTTTCTAAAAACTCTATCAAAATAGATCACCCTACTAATAAAATATGGGTGAGTTTATTAAATGCTTAAACTAATGCCTATCGGGAACAGGATCTATTCCTCCCTGGCTCCATGGATTACACTTTAAAACCCGTTTTATAGTCAAAAAAGAACCTTTCCATAATCCAAATTTTTCGAGGGCCTCGATTGCATACATAGAACAAGTGGGGTAAAATTTACATCTATAATGCGTTATAAATGGTATTTTTCTATATAATTTTAAAAGCCAAATCAGAACATATTTCATAAAAAGTCTCTTCCTCTTTGAAATCATTATATTATAAAACGAACAAAAAAACTTTATTTTTTGATACGAATATGTTAATATAACGCTCACAAAGGGGGGTAAATTATGGATTACATAGAGGAAAAAGTAGAAAGAATAAAAGGGTGGGCTTTAAAAAATGCGGTAAATGGACAAACAGAAAGCATGGAACCTTTAAACGCGTATGCACTCATGTTGCGTTCTAAATTAAAAGGAATTCCCGAAATAGCCAATAATATGTACATATATTTTGAAACTAATTATAATAAACAAAGCATTTTAGCTTTCAAAATGACAGGATCCGATTCTTATGTCATCTATACATCTGAATTTAGAAAAAACAAAACGTTTATTTCTCTTAAAGGCCTTAACGGAAGATTTGCTAGCACTATTTTATCGGCGACCGCAAGAGACATAAAGCCATTGATTGAAAATTTACTAAGAGTTACTAGTTTTGAAGATGACCTAAGCTTGTTGATGGCAACAGTATCAGTGCCAAGACAGATCAGCAGAGTAAAAAGAACTCATTTTATCAAAAGTTCTGAATTATTGGTAACAGAAAAGACTATATAAATAAAGTTGTTCTATTATACTATAGAAAATAATACTTTTTAATAGGTGGTTTTGTGAAAAAAGTATTATTTTCTTTTTTATGTTTATTTGCATTTACCTTTAGTGTCGATGCAGAAGAACTAGTTGGAAATGCCAAAAGTGCAATTTTAATAGAAGCTTCGACCGGAGAAGTTCTATACGAGATGAACGCCGATGAAGCTTTAGCACCTGCTTCGATGACCAAAATAATGACTCTTCTATTGACGATGGAAGCGATAGAAAAAGGCAATATCGGTTTAGAAGATAAAGTATCGGTTAGTGAAAGAGCAGCCTCCATGGGAGGAAGCCAAGTTTTTTTAGAAGCAGGAAGCGAATATACGCTTGATGAAATAATAAAGGCAGTCTGTATTGCATCTGGAAATGATGCTGCAGTAGTACTCGCCGAAGCGATCGGTGGTAGTGTCGAAAATTTCGTTTCGATGATGAATAAGAGAGCTAAAGAATTAGGACTCACGAGCACGAATTTTGTAAACGTCTACGGATTAGATGCCGAAGGACATTTGAGTAGTGCCAGAGATATGGCCAAAATGGGTAGAGAACTTATTAGACACGAATTGATTCTTCAATATTCGAGTATATATGAAGAATACTTACAAAAAAAAGATGGCTCAACACTATGGATGGTCAACACTAACAAATTGGTGCGTTTCTATCAAGGAGTCGACGGACTTAAAACGGGATTCACTGGAAAAGCCGGATACTGTTTGACAGCAACAGGAAAATGGAAAGGTATGAGATTGATAAGTGTCGTCATGGGTGAACCAGATCAAGACTCGCGAACTAAAGATACAGTTGCCCTTTTAAACTTCGGTAAAGGTGCTTATAAAATAAACACGATTTTAGAAAAGGGCGCTACATTGGGAACTATCGAAATAGATAGAGGAGAAAAATTTAGAGAAGACATAGTATTAGAAAGAGATGCTACAGATCTCATAAAAAATACCGATAAAGCTCCTGAATATCATTACGAATTAAAATTAGAAAAAGTAACTGCTCCGATCGAAAAAGGCAAAGAGGTAGGAACATTAGAACTATTTGCAGATGGAGAAAAGATAGACGAAATTCCAGTTTCTATCAAAGAAGCAGTCGAAAGATGTAAGTTGTGGACATCCATTAAAAGAATATTTAAAATTTTTGTGACGAGCAAACTAGCTTAAATTTTTAAAGAAGCCTAAAAGTTCATACTGGACTTTTTTTTTATTTTCATTTCTAGTATAATGTTATTGGAGGCTAATATGTACAACTATATAAAAGGAAAAATAGCGTATTTAGAAAACAACTTAGTAGTACTTGATAACGGGGGGATAGGTTATAACATATTTGTAGCAAATCCGTATAGTTATGAAGAAGGCGAAGATGTAACTATTTATCTATATAATCAATTAAGAGAAGACGAAAATTCTCTTTACGGTTTTAAAAGTAAGGATGAAAGAGATCTTTTTCTAAAGCTCTTATCGGTAAAAGGTTTAGGACCTAAAGTAGGTCTGGGGTTCTTTGCTACTGGAAGTGTGGCAGGAATCGTCGATGCAATCGATAGAGAAAACGTCCTATATTTAAAAAAATTCCCAAAAGTAGGAGAAAAACTGGCAAAACAGATAGTTTTAGATCTAAAAGGAAAACTTGGAAGTGTAAACGTTTCTGCTTCGAGCTCCTCTGATTCGTTCGAACTCATAAGTGTTTTAGAATCTTTAGGATACAAGACCGCAGACATAAATAAAATTGTGCCGAACGTCGACAAAGAAAAGACGATAGAGGATCAAGTAAAAGACGCATTAAAATTGCTATTAAAATAGGAGGATTTTATGATCGAAAAAGAAAACGTATTGGATAGCAATAAGACGGTAGGAGACGATTTTGAAACGAACATTCGACCTCAACGAATAGATGAATACATTGGACAAGTAGACGTCAAGGAGAATATAAGGGTCTTTGTAGAAGCTGCAAAGATGCGAGATGAACCCCTAGATCACGTCCTTTTATATGGGCCACCCGGATTAGGTAAGACGACATTAGCCCACATAATAGCAAACGAGCTAGGTGTCAATATAAAGACTGCAAGTGGACCATCGATAGAAAAAAGTGGAGATCTAGCGGCCGTTCTTTCGACATTAGAACCGGGAGATGTTCTATTTATAGACGAAATTCACAGAATGCCAAGAGTAGTGGAAGAAATATTATATCCAGCTATGGAAGATTTTGAATTAGATATAATTATCGGAGCTGAGGGTAGCACCAAAAGTATTAAGATAAACCTACCGCCTTTTACGTTGGTCGGAGCGACTACAAGGAGTGGAGATTTATCTAGTCCCTTAAGAGATAGATTTGGAATCGTCTGTAAACTCAACTACTACTCTAATGAAGAGCTTTCTAGTATAGTAAAAAGAACTAGTCGTATAGCGGGCTTTGAAATCGAAAATAATGCTGCCCTAGAATTAGCTAAGAGAAGCAGAAAAACTCCGCGTATTGCAAATAGACTATTTAAAAGAGTTCGCGACTTTGCCTTAGTTGGTGGAGAAGAAATCATTGATCTTGACGTCACAAAGAAATCGCTCGAACGCTTAAAAGTAGATAATTATGGATTAGATGAAATAGATATAGAATATTTGTCGAGTCTGATAAAAAAATTCGATGGAGGACCGGTTGGCCTCGAGACAATCGCCACATCGATTGGAGAAGAAGTGACTACTATAGAAGATGTCGTAGAACCGTTTTTATTGCAAGAAGGGTTTGTTAAGAGGACGAGAAGTGGTCGTGTTGCTACAGAAAAAGCTTACGAACATCTAGGAATAAACCATACTTATAACTTATTTGATACAGTGGAAGGAGATAACTAATGATATTGTTGGATGGTAAAAGCTATCGAGATGAATTGATAGCACAATATGAACAGATCGTAGAAGAAGAGCAGTTAAAAATTAAACTAGCTATAATCTTTGTCGGAAACAATCCAGCTAGTACAGTTTACGTTAATAATAAAATAAAATTTGCCCAAAGAGCAGGTATGGAAACAGAGTTATTTCATTTAGATGACTCTGTTAATACTGAGGAAGTCAAAAGTTTAATAGATAGATTAAATGCCGATACTTCTGTTACAGGAATAATTCTTCAAAGTCCAGCTGGAAATATCGATTTTGATGCTTGTGCAGGGATGATTTTGCCACAGAAAGATATAGACGGGTTCACAACAGAGAACATAGCATCGCTATATAAAGGGGAAGATATACTTCTTCCTTGTACTGTAAAAGGTATAATAAAGCTGTTACTTCATTATAATATCAGTTTAGATGGTCAAAACGTCGTAATTGTAGGACGAGGAAACATCGTAGGAAAGCCTTTAGCACTGGCGCTTACAAATAGAAATGCAACTGTAACTTTATGTCATTCAAAAACTAAGGATTTATCTTTTTATACGAAAAGAGCAGACATCCTTATAAGTGCAGTTGGGAAACCGAATCTTATAAAAGGGAACATGGTTAAAGAAGGATTCATCGGCGTCGACGTAGGAACTACGAGAGTAGAAACGATTGAAAATGGTCAACCAGTAAGAAAATTAAAAGGAGACTTCGATTTCGAAAGTGTTTCTAAAAAGGCGAGTTATATAACTCCGGTTCCAGGAGGAATAGGACCTATGACTGTCGCTTGTGTAGTAGGAAATTTACTAAAAGCTAAAAGACTAGAACTAGAATTAGAAAAAAAGTCATTAAATTTAAGATAAAAAAATAATTGGAGATTTAAAAATGGATAAAGTATTAAAAGATGCTCTCGAAAAAGAGACTAAAAGACAAGAGAATAATATAGAATTGATAGCGAGCGAAAACTTCGCATCAAAAAGTGTATTAGAATTGCAAGGAAGCGTTCTTACAAATAAGTATGCCGAAGGATATCCTGGAAAAAGATATTATGGAGGATGCGATTTTATAGATATATTTGAAAATAAGGCTATCGAATATGCATGTGCACTTTTCGGAGCAAAATATGCAAATGTTCAGCCGCATTCGGGAAGTAGTGCCAACATGGCAGTCTATAGAGCCCTTTTAGCTAAAGGTGACGTAGTGATGGGTATGAACTTATCACACGGAGGACATCTTACACATGGACACAGTTTAAATTTCAGTGGTCGAGATTATACTATAGTCGATTATTCTGTAGACCAAAGAACAGAGATGATCGATTACGATGAGGTTCTCAGAAAAGCACGTAAAGAAAAGCCTAAGATGATCATCGTAGGAGCTAGTGCTTATTCGAGAGTGATAGACTTTAAAAAATTTAGAGAAATCGCCGATGAGATAGGAGCTTATCTCATGGTCGACATGGCCCATATAGCTGGTCTCATCGCAGCAGGATTACATCCTTCTCCTATCCCATATGCAGACGTCGTCACTTCGACAACACATAAGACTTTGAGAGGGCCACGTGGAGGATTAATTTTAACTAACGATGAAGAAATCGCTAAGAAGATAGATAAAACTATTTTCCCTGGCATTCAAGGCGGTCCTTTGATGCACATTATCGGAGCAAAAGCTCAATGTTTCAGTGAGGCATTAGATCCAAGTTTTAAAGACTATGCAGAAAACATTATAAAAAATGCTCATGCCCTTTGTGAGTCTTTAATGGAAGAAGGATTCCGCATAATTTCTGGAGGTACAGATAACCATCTTATGCTAGTAGATACTATGTCTTCTGTCCATATGACAGGCCTAGATGCAGAAAAACTTTTAGACAAAATAAATATAACAGTTAATAAAAATACCATTCCATTCGACACAGAAAAACCTTTTATTACAAGTGGCATAAGAATTGGCACGCCTGCTATGACAACTAGAGGTTTTGATGAAGACGACTTTAAAGAAGTTGGTAAAATAATAGCATCAGCCTTAAAAGAACCAGAAAACTTCGATTTACATGACGAACTTAGAATGAGGGTCTTAGATTTAACGAAAAAACATCCACTAAAATATTAAAAAAATTGGACTTGTATTACAGTTTATTATAAAATACTGATTTAAACAAAGAGGTGTAGACAAATGAATATAGAAGATTACGATTACGATTTACCTGAAAACCTAATTGCTCAGACTCCCTTAAAAGAGAGAAGTGCTTCGCGTTTACTCGTTTTAGATAGAGAAAATAAAACGATCGACGATAAAACTTTCACTGACATACTCGACTACTTAGAAGAGGGCGATGCTCTGGTCATAAACGACACAAAAGTTATCCCAGCTCGCTTGATAGGTTTTAAGGAAGATACAGGAGCAAAAATAGAAATTTTACTCTTAAAAAATCTAAATGGTAACAATTGGGAAGCGTTAAGCCGCCCAACTAAAAGACTCCATATCGGAAGTATAGTTACTTTTGGAGATGGTCTACTAAAAGCCAAAATAGAGTCTATTTTAGAAGATGGAATAGTCCATGTAACTCTCATATATGAAGGGATCTTAATGGAGGTCTTAGAAAAACTAGGGTCGATGCCTCTACCACCTTATATTCACGAACAATTAAAAGAACAAGGCAGATATCAAACAGTATATGCCGAAATACTCGGTAGTGCTGCAGCTCCAACAGCAGGACTACACTTTACAGAAAAACTTTTAAAAGATATCGAAGAAAAAGGTATCGAGATCGTTCACATAACCTTACATGTCGGATTAGGAACGTTTAGACCAGTAGAAGAAAAAGATATAAGAGATCATAAAATGCACGTAGAACATTTCATCGTGGATAAAAATGCTGCTGCCATTCTTAATGAAACTAAAAAAAGAGGTAAAAGAATAATAGCAGTAGGTACTACAAGCGTCAGAACGTTAGAAACCGTCATGAACAAATACGGAGAGTTTAAAGAGTGTGAAGAAGATACTGGAATATTTATATATCCTGGCTACACTTTCAAAGCAATTGACTCGATGATCACTAACTTTCATCTTCCAAAAAGCACATTGATAATGTTAGTTAGTGCTTTTGCTGGAAGAGAATACATAATGGAAGCGTACAAGCATGCCGTCCTAGAGAGATATCGTTTCTTTTCTTTCGGCGATGCGATGATTATAAAATAAAAGAGGCGTAAAAATGAAATTAAAATATACACTAAAGAAAAAGGAAAAGAACACTGGCGCTCGTCTTGGAACTATAGAGTGGAATGGAAAAGAGTTCATGACTCCTATGTTTATGCCAGTAGGAACTCAAGCAACAGTAAAAACACTCAGTCCTGAAGAAGTCAAAGAATGTAATTCGGGGATAGTATTAGCGAATACTTATCATCTCTGGCTCAGACCAGGAGAAGATATAGTAAAAGAAGCTGGCGGACTACACGAATTCATGAATTATAAGGATGGACCTATTTTGACAGACAGTGGAGGATTTCAAGTTTTCAGTTTAGCTAATCCAAAAGACATAACTGAAGAAGGAGTTCGTTTCAAAAATCAATATAATGGAGATGAACTATTTTTAACTCCTGAAAAATCTATAGCGATACAAGAAGCATTAGGAAGCGATATAATGATGAGCTTTGATGAATGTCCACCAGCTAGTGCTTCTCACGAATATTTAGAAAACAGCATAAAAAGAACTTTGAGATGGGCTAAGCGAGGAAAAGATGCTCATAAAACGGAAGATCAGATGTTATTCGGTATAGTTCAAGGAGGGCCATATGAAGACTTGAGATCGTATTCAGCTAAAGAAACGGTTAAAATAGGGTTTGATGGATACAGTATTGGTGGAGTAGCAAATGATGGTGAATCGAAAGAAGACATGTATAAAGCAATTATATATTCGACCCCTTATCTTCCCGAAGACAAGTTGCGCTATTTAATGGGAGTAGGCGATCCTATCGACATAGTAGAAGGTGTCATAAGGGGAATAGACATATTCGATTGTGTTTTACCTACGAGATTAGCTCGACACGGAAATGCTCTTACTAACAGAGGAAAATTGAACATCAAAAACGCTAAATACAAAAAAGATTTCACACCTATAAGTGAAACTTGTGACTGCTATGCTTGTAAAAATTATACTAAAGCATACATCCATCACTTAATAAAATGCGAAGAGGTTTTCGGTCAAAGACTTCTCTCTATTCATAATATTCGCTATCTAATCCACCTAACAGAAGAAATAAGAGAGGCGATATCGAAAGATGAATTATTAGAATTTAGAGATAGATTTATCGAGGAGTACTATGAAAATCAATAATATCATATCCGTAGTCTTAGTAAGTGCAATATTTCTTTTAGTGATTATTTCGACAGTCGTCAAAGTATCGATGAACCATAACGAGAGAGAAATGCTCGTTGTCACTAAACGCATCGAAGAAGCTGCCAGAAAATGTAGCATAGAAGAAAAATGTAGTGAAGAGATCATCTCTTTAGGTTTGCTAATACAAAAAGGGTACTTGGATAAACAAGTACACCCTAAAACAAAAGAATATATATCAGAAGGAACTCCAATACTATGTAAATCGCTTACATGTGAAGTCGAAATTCCTTAATTACTTGTTTTTTAAGAACTCTTTCAATATTTTTGTAAGAGCTCTTTTTTCTATTCGAGAAACATAACTTCTAGATATTTTAAGATCTTTAGATATTTCCTTCTGAGTTTGTTCTTTGGTATTGTTTAATCCATATCTTCGTTCCAAGATCATCTTTTCTCTACTAGAAAGAGATCCCATATAATCGTTCAATTTATCTAAAAGCTCTAAATTGTGCAGTTCGTCTAATATATCTTCGCTCTCATCTTTTAATACGTCTATTAAACTTACTTCGTTACCTTCTTTATCATATCCTATAGAATCGGATAAACTGACATCTCCAGTAGTCTTTTTGTTAGAGCGATAATACATGAGAATCTCATTTTGTACACATCTCGCAGCATATGTCGTGATTTTTGTGTTCTTGCCCGGTTTATAAGAATCTATTCCCTTTATTAGACCGATAGTTCCAATACTTATTAGATCATCTGTCATAGAACCCTTTGCATCAAATTTTTTTACTATATGTGCAACGAGTCTAAGATTGTGTTCTATCAACTTATTGCGGCATTCCTGATCGCCATTTTGAAGTCCCTCTATACAACGTTCTTCTTCCTCATTAGATAGAGGTTCTGGAAATACGTTTACAGAATAAGATCCAGAAAAAAGAGTAAAACCCTTGAGCATACTTAAAAGAAATCCTAACATTTTTACTTCACCTTTATTAAATCATATTAATGATATAGCGATTTAAAAACTGACATTTTATTATTTTTTATAAAACATTACAAAAAACTGCTAGAGGAAATTCCTCTAACAGCATTCTTTTAACGTCTTGGTCCAGAATTGTTGTTGTTATAACCGCCGAAAGTCCAGCCAGCTCCTATTATGATTACAAGAAGGACGAAAAGTACTATCCAAAGAGCTGCACCGAAACCGTATCCGCCTTGTGTATAACCTACAAAACCGTTATTGTTACAGCAGCATGGATTCTGATAATAACCAGGATTTCCACTTGCGTAACCGTTATTATATCCGTAATAATACATAAATATAACCTCCTAACTCCTAATATAATCTATGGCAATAGTGAATAATTTGTTAACCTTTTATAAGTTAAAAGTTAAAATAGTAGAATAATCTTTCTATGTTTGTTATACTTGTCATAATAGAGTAAGCCTAAAAAAGACAAGCTAATGAAAGAGAGAATTTTTACATGCAAGCTATGACTTTGATTTTAAGAAGAATTATGGTATCGGTCGACTATCCTTACAAAGAAAGTATATAATTAAGTTGCTTTCTTCTTTTTTTTGACATTGATATTTAAATAACATATAATTAAAATAACAAAAAAGAGAGGAAAAGAAACATGACTTTATTCGAAGAGCTTAAATGGCGTGGACTGATAAAAGATATGACAAGTCCAGAGATAGAAAAACTTTTAAATGAAGGAGAAGTAACATTTTATATAGGAACAGATCCGACAGGTGATTCTCTACATATCGGTCATCTATCCAGTTTCTTAATATGCAAAAGACTTGCAAGCCACGGACATCATCCAATAATTTTAGTAGGAGGCGCAACTGGATTAGTAGGAGATCCTAGACCATCAAAAGAAAGAGACACCATTTCATATGATCTTGTAAAATCGAATGTCGATTGTCTAACAGAACAGGTTAAAAGCCTTTTCGGTAACTTTGAATTTGTGAACAATTACGATTGGAGTAAAGATGTCGACTTTATTACTTTCCTAAGAGACTATGGTAAATACTTCAATGTCAATTATATGATCAACAAAGATATCGTCAAACGAAGACTAGATGAGGGAATTACCTACACCGAGTTTTCATATCAGATAATGCAAGCGATGGATTTCTGTGTTCTATACCAAAACAAAAATTGTATCATGCAAGTAGCAGGACAGGATCAATGGGGAAATATCACTGCAGGAGTAGATCTTATTAGAAAAAAATTGGGTAAGGAAGCCTATGCGTTCACCATGCCTCTTGTCACAAAAAAAGACGGAACTAAATTCGGTAAAAGTGAAGGAAAGGCAATTTGGTTAGATAAAGAGAAAACTACTCCTTACGAATTTTATCAATTCTTTATAAATTCGGAAGACGAAATGGTCATAGACTATCTTAAACGCTTTACTTTCTTGAGTAGAGAAGAAATAGAAGATTTAGAGAAAAAACATAGAGAACATCCTGAACTACGTGAAGCACATAAAGCTTTGGCTTACGAAGTAACTAAATTCGTTCACGGAGAAGAAGAAGCTGAAAATGCTAAAAAGATGAGCGAAGATATATTTAGTGGAAAAAACGAAAACATGCCTGTAGTCGATTCAACTTTAAAAGTAGGAGCAAATATTCTAGATATTTTAGTAGACACAGAATTTGCATCGTCAAAATCTGAAGCAAAACGTCTTGTGGAACAAGGCGGTATAAGCGTCGACGATGAAAAAATTGTAGATCCAAAATTTACAATAAATAAAAAGGAAATAATTATCAAAAAGGGGAAGAAAATCTTTAAAAAGGTTACTTTAAAATAGTATGATATTATGCGTAGTAGGGCCTACAGGAGTAGGCAAAACTAAACTCTCAGAAGAATTATCTCTAAAATATGATGCAATAGTTGTCAACTGTGATGCTATGCAAGTATATAAAGAGATGAATATAGGTACAGCTAAATATACAAAAGACGAAGATTTAGGAAAACCTCATTATCTTTTTGACATAGTTTCTCCAAAAGAAAATTATACTGTATACGATTATCAGAAAGATCTAAGAGATATATTAGATAAGAATAAAGGTAACGTAATTTTAGTAGGAGGAACAGGGTTATATTTAAAAGCAGGGCTGTACGATTATGAATTTGAAGAGAGAGAAAACTCTTTAGAATTCGAACAATTTACAAATGAAGAACTTTTAAAAATGCTAGAACAAAAAGGAATGGCTGAAGGAGTTCATGTAAACAATAGAAGAAGATTGATTTCAAGATTGAACTCTTCTGGAAATAACAATCGAAAAGACATTTTACTATACGATGATGTCTATTTCATAGGGCTGACAACCAAAAGAGAAATTCTTTATGAAAGATTAGATAAAAGAGTAGAAGAAATGATGGAACAGGGGCTGTTACAAGAGGTCAAAAACTTATACGATAAATACGGTTATACAAAAGCCATGAGAACTGGAATCTGCTACAAAGAAATTGTCATATATCTAAAAGGCTTAGTAACTTTAGAAGAATCTATAAGACTGATGCAACAAAAATGTAGAAATTATGCGAAAAGGCAATATATATGGTTTAAATATCAGATGAAAATAGACTGGTTTGAAGTGGATTATGCAAATTTCAATAATACTATCGATGAGGTCGTAAAACATATAGATTGTAAAATATCAAATAATGATTAATAAGAAACTCTTCAAAAAAATGAAGTGTTTTCTTTTTACAAAATAATCGTTTTGACCAGATGAAGATTAGATTTGCATTTTCTCTAGACGTGTGATAATATATGAAATCATTAAAAAAGGGGAATTCTGTATGCTTTATAAAGAAAAAGTTTCACAATTATGTAAAAACGGCATTGATGGTAGAATATTTACAACCGATGAATTAAACTCCAGTTATTTTTTATCATCCTCGGAGATTACGCGTTTATTAAACGATAATATCATAGAAAGAACAGCTTCTCGAGGAACATATGAACTTAGCAAAAATAAAATAGCAGAAGTGAAACAGACCCAATTTTTGCTCTCTTTTTTACAAAAATTGAATTCAAAAAATTTCGATGAAGCTCTAAGAATGATAGTAGAGTCTAGACAAAATGGGAATTTACCTAATAAAAAATACAATATATATTTACTGATGTTGTCTTTCATAGTAGATTTACCTTTAGATTTAGCTAAAAGAGTTAAAAGCTTTAAAATAGAAGATTTAGTAGACAAGAACGATGCATATTATAATACGATCAAACACATATTAGCAGGTGATATCGAATACGCTAAAGACCAGTTTCATATCGAAATAATGCGGATGGAAAATCAAGATACGCCACATAATCAAACGATGAGAGTCCTTTTATATCACGCCTTATATGGATATAAAGTAAACGCGAGAAAAATGATTACGCTTATATTTTCTCAAAACTATTTCGAAGCTATTAGTTTTTTAGAGTCGCGTGCAACGAGAAGAATATTAAATTGTGAAGAACAGACGATTTTAAATCTTTTATATATTTGTATGTCAATTAGAGATTTTAGAGTGATTTCCCAAAAAAGGGAAATGTCGTCTCGTACAAGAGAAGAAAGCATCATGAGTGGTCAGTTTGACTGTGCAATGCAAATCTTTAATGGAGGAAAAAAGAAGAAGAAACATTTTAGTTTAGCACAAAGAAATTTCAAATTGTGCAAAGTTGAAAGAGAAATCGTATGTCAATTATTAGAGTTAATAACCGATATGTTAGATTTTATAGACACAAATAGAGAAGACGAAGAGATATTTATATGTTTACCAGTCGAAGCTATAATCGCGTTTTATAAGACGTGCTATTCATTCTCATCTGACTCTCAAGAAACTAACAGAAATGCACTTAGAGAATATTTAGATAAACAAGGCAAATCAAAATATTTAGATATCATAATAGATCTGATCATCTCTGACATCGCCTTCAAGGACTTTAGCTTTTATAGTTCGTTAAAAGGATTAGGTATTATTTTAAATATGGACTTAACAGCTGAAGACATATATGAAGAAATTTCAAAAAAGAAAACTTCTAGAAGTCCATATTCGATCACACCAAAAGAATAAAAATGGTATTGCGTGAGCAAGTGTTTTATAGTATAATCTATTTAGTTTTCGTTGATACTTTAGGAGTACAGGAAATTCAATTTTTAGAGAGTCGACACCTGGTGAAAGTCGATAATTTGAATTCTTCGAAGGTTGAAAGAGGAGAAAAATCGTAGTTCATGCGTTAAATGAAAAATAGAGTTAACTGTATAAGTTATAAAGCTTAGGTGGTACCGCGAAATATAAATTCGCCCTTTGCATTATAACTTTTTTTAATGCAAAGGAGAGATTTTATGATAGAAAACTTTTTAAATTATGTTTCTAACTATGATACTGAAAATAAAGAATTAGTCGTTTTAAAACTAGAGCATTCATTGAGAGTTTGTGAAAATTCTAAATTCCTTGCAGAACAATTAGGACTAGAAAAAAGGGAAGTCGAACTCGCAAGCAAAATCGGATTGCTTCACGATATAGGAAGATTCGAACAGATAAGAAAATATGGAAGCTTAAAACCAGTTAGCGAATTCGATCATGGTAAAGTTGGAGTAAAAATATTATTTGAAGATGGACTTATAAGTGATTTTGAAACTGATGAAAATTTATATCCATTAATTTCATTTGCAATAGAAAACCACAATAGACTTAAAATAGAATCTACTTCTGATGAAAAGAAAAAGAAGTTTGCTAAACTGGTTAGAGATGTCGATAAAATAGATATAATGTATCAACTAGGACCCCTAAAAAAGGAAATCGAAGAAATAGACGAACCATATGTTTCACCGAGCGTTATTGAGGCGATTAAAGAGCATAGGCCAGTTAAAAAGTATGAAGTAGCAACCAATGCAGATATAATCGCAACGAGATTTGCTTATGGATTCGATATCAATTATGCGATAGCGTTAAAACCGTTTAGAGATCATTTGAAAGACTATTATGATCGAGTGAGAAATTCAAATCTTTTTGATGACATTTATCAAGAAGTACTCGATTATTTAGAAGAAAGGATAGATAGAGAATGTTAGATACTAAATATGATCACAAAAAAGTTGAAGAGGGGAAATATGCTAGTTGGAAGGAATCTGGTTACTTTAAATCGGGAGATATAAATAAAAAACCATTTTGTATAGTCATTCCTCCTCCAAATGTTACAGGAGTCCTACACTTAGGGCACGCGTGGGATACTACTATACAAGATATAATCATTCGTTATAAAAGAATGTGTGGATTCGACGCGCTATGGCTCCCAGGAATGGATCACGCTGGAATTGCTACACAAGCAAAAGTAGACAAAAAATTGAAAAGCGAAGGAATCGATCCTAGAAGCATGGAAAGAGAAAAATGGCTCGAATGTGCTTGGAAATGGAAAGAAGAATATGCCGAAAACATACATAATCAATGGGCAAAACTAGGTCTTTCTCTAGATTATACCAAAGAAAGATTTACTCTCGATGAAGGACTATCAAAGGCAGTAAGAGAGGTCTTTGTCAGACTTTATAATGAAGGACTTATATATCGCGGAGAGAGGATTATCAACTGGGATCCTGAGGCTATGACGGCACTTTCTAACGAAGAAGTCATATATAAGGATGTCAAAGGAGCTTTTTACCACATCAAATATTTTATCGAAGAAACGGATGAATATTTAGAAGTTGCAACTACTAGACCTGAAACACTATTCGGAGATACAGCAGTTGCCGTAAATCCAAACGACGATAGATATAAACACTTGATAGGTAAAAATGCAATCCTTCCTATAATGGACAAGAAAATTCCGATCATAGGTGATGAGCATGCCGATATGGAATTCGGTACTGGAGTAGTAAAGATTACTCCTGCTCACGATCCAAACGACTTCGAAGTTGGAAATAGACACGACTTAGACAGAATAGTAATCATGAATCCAAACGGAACTATGAATGAAATAACTGGCAAATATGCTGGAATGGACAGATTCGAATGTCGAAAACAGGTAGTAGAAGAACTAAAAGAAAAAGACTTATTATTAGAAATAGAAGAGATAACTCATAATGTAGGACATTCAGAAAGAACGGACGTCATGGTCGAGCCTTACTTATCAAAACAGTGGTTCGTCAAGATGAGACCATTAGCGGATAGAGTTTTAGAAAACCAAAAAAATAAAGATACTAAAGTAGAATTTTATCCGCCAAGATTCGAGAAAATCATGAATCACTGGATGGAAATAACATACGACTGGTGTATCTCTAGACAACTATGGTGGGGACATCGAATACCAGCTTGGTATAAAGGCGATCAAATATACGTCGGAATGGAAGCTCCCGAAGGAGACGGATGGACTCAAGACGAAGACGTATTGGATACTTGGTTCTCTAGTGCTTTATGGCCTTTTTCGACTCTTGGCTGGCCTAATGAAACCGAACTTCTAGAGAGATATTATCCTAATGACGTCCTAGTCACGGGCTACGATATAATACCTTTTTGGGTAAATAGGATGACCTTTCAAGGCCTACACTTCACCGATAAACGCCCATTTAAAGATTGCTTAATCCACGGTCTTATAAGAGATAAACAAGGAAGAAAGATGAGCAAGAGTCTCGGTAATGGTGTCGATCCGATGGATGTCATAGATAATTATGGTGCGGATGCACTTAGATATTACTTGACAACCGATGTAAGTGCAGGAATGGATCTTAAATACGATGAAGATAAAGTAAAAAGTACATGGAATTTTATAAACAAATTGTGGAATGCATCCAGATTCGTTCTTTCGAACATCGAAGACTTAAAAAAAGAAGATTATAGTCTAGAAAATTTAAAACTCGAAGATAGATGGATTTTATCTAAACTTAATACGACTATTAAAAATGTTCGAAAAAATATGGACAAGTACGAATTCAACAATGCGGGATCTAGTCTTTACAATTTCATCTGGAATGATTTTTGTGATAACTATATCGAGATATCGAAATTTACATCTAGCGAAATATCGACAAAATCGACCCTCTATTATGTATTGACATCTATCATAAAAATGATAAGTCCGCTCATGCCTTATGTCAGTGAAGAAATATTTAGTATGCTTCCATTTAAAGAAGAAGATTCTATCATGATAAGTAACTATCCAGAGTACAATAAAAACTTCGATTTTGAAACGATCGAATTAGATGAAATGCTAGAATTCGTAAAAATATTTAGAACTTTTAAATTAGAAAATAAAGTAGGTAAGGACTTCTATGTCAAAAATAATACAGATGAAAATTATACTATCATAGACAACCTATTGAGATTATCAAAAAATCGTGAAGAAAATTCTGAATATAATTCTTCTTATGAAGTAGTATTTAAAAAATACAGTATGACTTTATATTATAATAAGGATACAGAAAGCGAAGCAAATGTTCTCGAGAAGCGAATAGAAGAATTAGAGAGTTCTATTATGAGAAGAGAAAAACTATTATCTAACGAAAACTATGTTTCAAAAGCACCAAAAGAAATAGTCGAATCGGAACGAAAAAAATTAAAAGAAGAAAAAGAAGAATTAGATAATCTTAAAAAATAAACATATTATGCAAAAAAAATACATCATCTCATATCTTTGATGTATTTTTTTAATGTTCTAGCATTTTTGTCGAACACAATTTTTAATTGGTTATCGATTTCTACTATACCTTTTGCGCCGAGCTTTTGAATTCCTTCTTTATTCGCTAAAGAGACGTCCTTTAAAGTTACTTTGAATCTAGACATTGAAACTTCACAATCTATTATGTTTTCTTTACCACCTAAATATTTTATGAGTTTATTCATCTCTTCTTCGAAGTGTTTTCCAGTAACTTTAATCGCCACTAAAGCAACGACGATCAATACTACTGCTATTATTAAATATTCCCAACTCATTTTATCACCTAAAAAGATTATACTATACTTTATGATAAAAATACATCTATTATTTTAAATAGAGTTTGAAAGTTTTTTATGTAAATGATATTCTTAAAAACAATAGAGAATATAAAAAAGTCGAAAGTTCAAATATAAAGATAAGTTAGATGTCTAACGGAAGTAGGAAAACCAAGCATATAAGTGCTTTATAGGTGCAGTAACTACCGATGATCCATGTAGAGAATCAAAAAAAATTAAAAATTTTTCATACTTTAGCACCTTTATGTGGCACATATCATAGATTATATTGAAAGATATGAAAGGGTGAATATTATGTCTAACAATAACAATGATAACTGTGGCATAGCGGAAATACTTCAAGTCATTTTAATCTTACAACAGAATGCATCTTGCCCTGAAAGTTGTTTAGATTCTTGTGACAGACCAGTTTTAGGATGTGGAACAACTTGCTGCGTTTGCAACACCAGACCGATTATGCTCTATTCTTGCTGCGCTTCAGGTCAAAATCCTATCTCTATGCCTATAAGCAAGGATATTACAGTATGTAATGCACCAACTGACTGTTCTAACGTTTTCAGAATCGAAAAACTCGATGGAAACGCAGCTACGTTCAGAGTTTTAGCACCGAACACAGAGGATACAGGTTTATATCCTTATGTAAGCACTAACAGTTTCTTTACGATCAATCTTAATTGCGTTTGCAGTCTTAGATGTTTAAACGATACTTGTGTTGAGTGTTTATAATCAAAAATCTTAGAAGAAAATAGAAGAATAGAAGTTTAAAGAAGGTACCCAAAGGTACTTTTTCTTTGTGAAAAATGTTCTTATATTATTGACTAAAAACATATTCATTTATTATAATATTGATTAGAAAAAGGTGAATTTAACGAATATGAATTATTTAGATGAAATTGAATTAAAGATGGAAGAAGCTATAGAGACGCTAGAAAAAAGGTTGACTACTGTTCGAGCTGGGCGTGCAAATCCCAGTATGCTAAGTGGTATCATGGTTGAATACTATGGATCACCAACTCCAATAGCTAGTGTAGCAAATATCACAGTTCCAGAGGCAAGACAATTATTCATAAAACCATTCGACAAATCTACATTAAAAGATATCGAAAAAGCGATTCAAGAGGCAAATCTTGGAATAAATCCAACTAACAACGGCGAGATGATCATTCTAACGTTGCCTGAACTTACAGAAGAAAGTAGAAGAGAGTATGTCAAACAGGCTAAAACGATGGGCGAAGAGGCTAAGATAGCACTTAGAAATATTAGACAGGACGGAAATGCTAAAATTAAAGCTGATGAAATGCCAGAAGATCAAGAAAAAAGTCTTTTAGAAGATGTTCAAAATCTTATAAATAAATATAATAAAACAGTGGAAGATAAAATTAAAGAAAAAGAAAACGAACTGATGGCGGTGTAATTTGAAGAAAAAAAAGTTATACCTTTTTTTAGGGATCGCAATAGCAGCCGTGGTTCTGATAACTTCCATAATCGCTATTAAGGTTAACAACACTGACTCGGCAAAATTTAAAAAAGAATACGAATCTTTAAATGGAAAAAAAGATGAAAATGGTAGTACACTTCAAAAACTTAAGTTACCAAAAAAGAACAAGATTAAATATATTTCATTAAAAGAAGCATTAAACGTCATAAAAGAGGAATCTGCCATCATATTTTTAGGAGCAGCAAATTGTAATAAGAGCAGAAACGTAATTCCGATTTTTTTAGAAAAGATTGAAAAATCCGATGTCGATGAAATATTATATGTCGATATGACTGAAGAAAGAGACCTCTACAAGATTGAAAACGGAAAAGTCGAAGAGAAAAAAAGTTCTTCTGATGAATACTTAGAACTGTTAGAATTGCTCTCAGAATATTCAGAAGATTATATTTTAACTGACGAGTCAGGCATCGATCATCAAGTAGGAGAAAAGAGACTCTATACTCCTTTAATACTTGCAGTTAAATTGGGAACAATCGTCGATTATCATTCGGGATCAGTAGAATTGAGAGAAGATCAAGATGAAGGAGATGGACTTACAGACCTTCAAAAAAGTGAATTAGAAGCTGCTTTCGATAGAATTATAGATAATATGGGTTCATGAGAAGTTTCGAAAGAAACTTTTTTATTTATCTTTGAAAGTCCAAATGTTCCTCGCTCAGTTGCATAATTTTTTTTCATGTGGTAATCTTTTGTTATCTTGTATTTAGGGAGGCCATAATGAATGATTTTAAACTTATCGAGAAAAGTATTATAAAAACTTATCGAAAAGAAATCTGGGCCAAATTTGTAAAAGCTTGTAAAGATTACAATTTAGTATGTGACAATGACAAAATTATGGTCTGTATTTCAGGCGGAAAGGATTCGTTTTTATTAGCAAAACTTTTAGAAGAACTTGCAAGACATGGCGATACAAAAATAGATTTAAAATATGTCGTCATGGATCCCGGGTACGAAAAAGACGCAATAGAAAAGATTAAGACTAATGCTAGAAATTTAAACTTAGAGATTACGATATTTCAAACTGATATTTTCGCCGTTACTAAAAAGATTGCTAAAGAAAATCCGTGTTACATGTGTGCAAGGATGAGAAGAGGCTACCTTTATGACAAAGCGATGGAATTAGGATGTAACAAAATTGCTTTGGGACACCATTTCGACGATGTAATCGAAACTACATTGCTTTCAATGTTATATGGAGCTGAAATTAAAACCATGGTTCCTAAAGTGACAAGTTCAAACTTCAAAGGTTTAGAACTTATAAGACCGATGTTTTTGATAAAAGAAAAAGACATAATTAATTGGGCTAAATTTAATGGATTAGAATTTATTAACTGTGCTTGCGAATTTACGAAAAGAAAAGAACACGATTTAGGAAAAAGGCTAGAGGTTAAAAGATTGATAGAACAGTTTAGAAAAGTCGATCCAAATATAGATCATAACATATTTAAATCGATGGAAAATGTCAATTTAGAGTGCATACTTGGATATACTTATAAAGATGAAAAGGTAAATTTTGACGATTTATATGCTAGAAAGGAAGATAATAAATGAGCATCATAAAACTTAAGAACGTTTCGAAGTTTTATTACAATAAAAATTCTATATCGAGCGGATTTAATAAATTAAATCTAGATTTAGATATGGGGGAATTCGTCGTTATCACAGGAGAATCTGGAAGTGGTAAAAGTACATTATTAAATGTCATTTCTGGACTTGATTCTTATGAAGAAGGAGAAATGTATATAGACGGAGAAGAAACTAGTCATTATACAGAGGTGGATTACGAGAATTATAGAAGAAAATATATCGGCAATATATTTCAAAACTTCAATCTAGTAAATAGTTATACTGTCTATCAAAATGTCGAATTAGTACTTCTTTTAAATGGATATAAAAAAGAAGAAATAAAGGAAAAAGTATTAGAAATAATTAAGACAGTCAACCTGACTAAATATAAAAACACAAAGGCTTCGAAATTATCAGGTGGTCAAAAGCAACGAGTCGCGATAGCTAGAGCTCTTGCAAAAGATACACCAATAATTGTAGCGGATGAACCAACTGGAAATTTAGATGTAAAAAGTGCAAAAAGTGTCATGAAACTTTTAAAGGATATATCTAAGAATAAACTAGTAGTCATCGTCACTCACAACTACGAACAAGTTGAAGAATATGCAACGAGAAGAATTTCTATGAATGATGGAAAGATTATCGAAGATAAAAAAATATCTGCATATGAACCAGCCAAAGCCGAATTAGTTCAATACAGAGACTTGACAGAAAAGAATAAATTAATTTTAGGACTTAGAAACGCTTTTAATATTAAAACTAAATTTGGTTTATTGTTTTTAGTATATTTCTTTTTGACCATGCTAGTTTTCTCAGAATATTCTAGTTTAAATAAGGCTTCCTTTGATGCAGAATTAGAAGGAGACAATTATTACTTTTCTGAAAAATCTCCGAATCGAGTTATTTTAAAAAAGAATAATAAAACCAGCTTTACAGAAAAAGATATCGATTCTTTGAAAAATATGGAAAACATAAAATCCGTCGTTAAAGAAGATATGTTATTAGATTTATCCATAAGCAGTATGAGTGATGGATCGCACTATATTTATATAGCTGGTAATGTAAAAGAAATCGATAAATCCGAGCGCCTAGATAAGGGAACTTTACCAGAAAGAGAAAATGAGATAGTATTCGTTGGATCTAAAGATTCCTATTATTTATCATTCTTTGAAGACGAAATTTTAAATTCGGAATTCGACTTTCAAGACGATAAAACTGGCAGTATACTCGGAAAATTTAAAATAACAGGAATAAAATATGACGATTCTCTAAACGACAATACGAGTTATTTTCTAATTTCAAAAAGTGGACTAGAGAGATTAAAGCAGAGTGAGACCTTGATATATAATAAGCAAGATATGAAATTAAATGGCCATATCTTTTCAACTGAAGATGATGAAACAAATAGATTTAATATCAAGAAAAACAAATCTGTTCCTAAAGGGAAAGTCTATGCATATAGTGAGTTAAACGCATATTGTGAAAACTATACTTGTTTAGATGAAAAAATGATTTTAAGTATAGAGAATATATATTATAAAAAAGACTTAGAAGTGACGATCAAAGAAATATTGAACAACGATAATTTTGAACCACTTTTAGGGTTGAAACCTGAAAATTATCCATATACGATCTTTTTAAACGACGAAGACTACGACGCACTTATTTCTAAAGAGGAATATCAGGTAAGTGTATTTATAGACGACTTAAAGCAAAGTGATAAAACATTAAAAGAACTAAAAGAAAAAGGATATTACACATACTTTATGAAGGATAACTTGGTCGATGAGGCAGCGGAAGTAAAAGGATTAATCTTGATGTTTAGAGCAGTAATTTTCATGATTGCAACAGGATCTTTATTCTTCATATCGTATTTCATAATCAAAATAATTCTAAAATCTAGAAACATCTATTTTTCTACTATCAGAATTTTAGGCGCAACAAAAAACGTCGCTAAACAACTTTTAGACATCGAGCTTTTGATAGATATAAATATTGCGTATATCTCATTCTTAGGTATAACTTTGCTAGCACGCTCAGGTATAATAACTAATTCTTATTTGAAGGATATGGTAGAGTTTTTCACTTTTAAAGATTTTGTATTAATATATGTAGTCCTTATCATAATGAGTTTATTGATATCTAATCGATATGCTCATAAGCTATTTAAGTCATCTGTAATGAAGACATATAGAGAGGAAGTGTAAAGATGATATCTCTTAGAAAAGTAAATAAATATTTTTATAGACATAAAAAAAATGAGATACATGTAATAAATGATACCTCTATAGATTTAAACGACACAGGATTAATAGCACTTCTAGGACCTTCTGGATGTGGTAAGACGACTCTTTTAAATGCTATCGGTGGACTAGACAAAATAAACACAGGTGAAATATACATAAACGGTGAGAGGCTGCCTAAAGTAGGATCCGCTAAAATCGATAAAATAAGAGTTTTAAACATAGGATATATATTTCAAAACTACAATCTTTTAGATAATTTGAGCGTGTTCGACAATGTCGCCATATCACTCAAAATGATCGGAATTAAAAATAGAGAAGAAATAAAGAAAAGAGTAGATTTTATTTTAGAATCTGTCGACATGTATAGATATAGAAATAAGGCAGCAGGAAATCTATCTGGTGGTCAAAGACAGAGAGTAGGTATTGCCAGAGCGTTAGTTAAAAATCCTGAAGTCATAATAGCGGATGAACCGACAGGAAACTTGGATTCTAAGAATACGATCGAAATTATGAACATAATAAAAGCGATCTCTAAAACGAAGCTCGTAATATTGGTTACACACGAAAAAGAATTAGCCCATTTCTATGCATCGAGAATAATAGAAATAGAAGATGGTAAAATAATTAAAGATTATTCAAACGAACACGAGAATGAACTCGACTATAGAATCGATAACAAAATTTATCTTAAAGACTTTAAGAACTCAGTAAGTTTAACTGATAAAAAGGCACAAAACGTCAATATATACTCCGACCAAGAAGAAACTTTAAACTTAGATATCGTAGTAAAAAACGGCAACATATTCATTAAGAGTAACGAAAAATATAAAATCGAAGTAGTCGATGAACAATCTAACATAGAGTTTATAGACGATTACTATAAAAAGATATCGAAAGAAGATTATCAAAATAAAAACTTTGATCTCAGCAAATTAGATAATGCAAATACAAAATTACAATATACATCTATATATAACGTCTATTCTATGCTAAAAACTGGATTTAAAAAAGTCTCTAGCTATACGGTCATGAAAAAAGTATTACTTATCGGATTCTTCGTTTCTGCTATGTTTATAGCATATTCGATTTGTAGTATTTTTGGTTCGATAAATATTAAGGATGAAAATTTTTTGACGACGAACAAAAACTATATAACTATTAAAAATGGCGGTAATAATGTCAAAGACATTCAAAAACTAGAATCATTAGATTATATATCATATGTAATACCTGGTGATTCCACTATAAAAGGTATATTTAAGACAGATGCCTTGTTACAATTATCGAAAAATAATATTTTAATAGAAGGCTCTCTCGCTGGTGCAGAAATGCTTCGAAAGGACGATTTAATCTATGGAGAACTGCCAACTAATAAAGATCAAATTGTCTTAGATAAGATGATTGTGGATTCTAAGAGAAAAACAGATATTTATTTTAGAATGATAAACATTGATGACTACGAAGGCTTTATCGGTAAACATATAAAAATTGGCGATTATAATTATGAAATAGTCGGAATAAGTGACTCAAAAAGTCCATGTCTTTACTTTTTAAGAGATAGTTTTTATGACAGTTTATGGATCTATTATAAGCAATATGGTTACATTAATAAAGAAGAAGTCGTAAAAAATATTTCTAAATACGAAAAAGACGTTATAAACATAAAAGAGGGTAGAGAACCTAATCAAGATTACGAAGCTCTTGCTCCAATTAATTTAAGAAATGAATATCCATTAAACTCTCTTAGTAATATAAAAATAAATGGACATAAATTAAAAATAGTTGGTTACTATACTAATAAAAATAGTGTCAGT
>CAJUKM010000008.1:34230-40803 GCA_910587535.1 uncultured Bacilli bacterium | reverse complement strand
CTTTAGCTTCCCTCTAAATGTTGCCACCTCGCGGACCATCTTGTCAAGGGTTTTTGCTAAAGTTTTGAAAGTTTTTTTGTAATTTGCAAGTTGATCTTCCTATTTACTTTCTTATATTAAGAATATCATAGTTTTCTTTTATTATCTACCACTTTTTAGGTATTTTTTAAATTGTTTAAAAAATATAAAAATTGAAACTTTACGCATTTAATTTCTAGTATAACAAGCACTGCTTTTTATAATTTATTTGAACTAAAGGTATGTTTATCTGCACTATACAACAGATCAGTTCACTAATCAACTTAAGTGTTGTTAAGAATGATATAAAGTTGGTGGTGGTATTTGTGTATTATACTGAAAGGCTTAAATGGATTAGAGATTGCAAAAATATAACTCAAAAGGAAGTAGCTAATGCTTTAGGAATTAAACAACAACAGTATGCTAGATATGAAAAAGGTATCAACATAATGCCGATTTCTTATCTTCCGACAATCTGTCAGTTTTTAGACGTGTCAGCAGATTATATATTGGGTCTTACAGATGAGATGCTTTGTTGCCCAAAAGTACATTCCCTCTCTTGAGTTTATAGTATTGCAAAAAAAACACATCTTTACGATGTGCTTTTAGTATGTCAATTATTAGGCATATCAAACCAATTTGTCTCCAAGTTTTCAGGAGTAACTGGCGTAGGTTCAACTACTTGTTGAACTGTCTCTTTTATGGGCTCGACAGTAAGAGTAGGCATCGGTTGAGGATTAGGTACAGCTCCAATATTGTCTACCGGCATGGTTGGTGTCTGACTGTCTATAACGTTTGTGTTTTGAACTACTTCCTTTAACTGCTCATTTTGAACATAATTTGCATGCTGTTCTTTATGCATTGAGCTTAACTCTATTGTAGCATTATATCTTTTTGCAGCTTCAAGCTCTTTATTTCTCAAATCGTTTAAAGAAGCGATCATATCGTCATATTTTTTTTCTATTTCATCGATATTAATCGGTGTTAAATCAGATAAGCCTGAGTTATTATTGTCCGTTATAACTATATTATCTAATGGTTTTTCGTCTTCTAAAGCATTATTAATTGGAGTTTCATTCAAAACCGGTGTAGCTTCTGTCTGTGCTCCTAGTACTATATTTTCTGTTGCTTCAGGAACAGGAGTCGGTTGTACTTGCTGTTCCATAGGTGCTATTTCAGGAGCTGCATTCGTGATCGGCGTTGGCTCTACTGGTGTATTTGTACTGTTTTCAGCAGCAGGATTAAGATCTACAGCGGGTGTTGCTTGAGGAACTTCCGGGATTGGAGCAGATAAGTCTGCCTCTGATATGATCGAAGATACTGGTTCAGCTTGTGTCGTTTCAATTTGTACTTCAGGTATAGTTGGAGTATCGGGTTCTGGTGCACTTTCTTGTGAGGTCGTTTGTTCAGTCGAAGGTGCTGTCGCTATAGCCTGAGCATAAATTCCTCTTTGCTTATTTATATAGTCATAGCTTGTAGGCATAGCAATAGCTCTATCGCTTACACTGAATGGCTCCCCTAGTTCGTTTGGAGCAATGTATTTAATTTCTGGATTGCTATTTCCTTTTAGAGCATCACCCATATATCCCTTTAAAACATTCCAATCCTCTTCTGTGATAGGGTTATCGAGGGTGGGATCATCCTGTTTTATTTTACTTACATATATTTTAACTGTACTATTAGGGCCAGCTCCGACGATTTCATTTAATGTATGATATACGTATCGTTTAGAGTTGGTAGTATTTTCTATAAAGCATACTAAATCTGAGTATACTTTAGCCCCATCCATTTTAGTGATGTTGATCTTCTCGTTCATATTCAATCCCTCTTTATTCTATAGAAATTTTAGCATAATTTTATTGCTTAATCAATATCAATTCTTTTTAAGATAAAATATTTGCAACCATAAGCACAGTACTCTTTAATATATTTTTTTATCTGTGCTGAGTCGTTTATAGAGTTGTGATTTTTAGCATCTTTATCAGAAAAGCCTTTCAATCTCAACTTTCCATAAG
The DNA here is from genome assembly GCA_910587535.1 of uncultured Bacilli bacterium. Lineage (GTDB taxonomy): Bacteria > Bacillota_I > Bacilli_A > RF39 > UBA660 > RUG11867. Next base: position 38,770 of record CAJUKM010000008.1, on the reverse strand, counting down.
CCCAATCGCCTACTATGTAATCGTACTCATCATAAAAATCTGTCAATTTTTCTTTTAAAAGTTCTGTATCTATCGAATCCCTATTGTCTTCTATAATCTCATATTTTGTGTCATTTATCGTTATCATATTTCCCCCATGAATTACATATTTAAAAACAGATATATAAGTCCTATAGACATTTCGGTTGCTATTATGGCCGCTACAAATAAGGCATCTACAAATCCATTACCAGTTGATAAGACAGTATCTCTTTTGAGTGAAGATATTATATCTTTTTTTTCTGGTCGACTGTCTTCGATGCTCAATTCCATCTTACTCTTGATGTAACTGTTTAACTCTTCAACCATTCTATAATCCATTTTTTTGACATCTTGTAAACTTGTTCCAAATTTTGCATAAGTAAACTCATCTAGATAAGCTGGCTTTATTTCTACTAACTCTACATTATCTGTCAACATTCTTTTTTTCTTATCCCAGGTATCTCTAGTCATATTAGGATTTAGCGAAGTATTAAAATGCAGTTTGATTACTTCAAAATTATTCAATAGGTCGTTTTCAAAATGACTTATTTCTTCTAATGAGGGTTCAAGCAAAAGACATCTATGTAAAAACATCGTTATAAGTGCAAACTCCACTTTGCTCGCAATGTCTGACTTTAGTGATGGATCTTTTTGATTGTCACTTTTAAACTTTTCATATTTAATAGTGTCTCTTAAAAAGTTATCAAAAACAGTTCTCGATAGACCATAGGTATGTATCAAAGCTATAAAGGCTTGCTCATTTTTAGCTTCATAGCACTTTTTTATCTTGTCTATTCCATAAATATCACAAAGGCATTCTACGACGTGTTTCTCAAAAATATTTGAAGGCTGATTTCCGAAGTAGGCTGCCATTCCAAGTGAAATAAATTCATTTATAAACGTCGTTCCACTCATATAGCTAGACTCCTATCTTGCATCATTATAACACATTTATTCGTTTAGTGGAAGATTAAAAGCATCACTTTTTGAATTAAAAGTTCCATTATAGAAATTTGGTACAGCACCTGAAATTATTTTGGAGCTTACGAGTGAAGAGTATTCTGTATTTACTTCAATTATTTGAGAAGGATAAATTATTGAAGTCTTTATGTAGATGTCTATATATACTTCTACTAAGGCATTGTTTATACCAAATGATTTTGCAACTGTTCTTACATTTCCTAAAGCGACATCAGAAATTTCAACTTTGATAGGTATTTTGGGTCCTAAGTTTATGAGCAGTGGTGTTTTACTTGCAAATCCAACTGGGATATCGACTCTATATCCTATATAGTTATAATCGTTTACGCTTTCATTTATATACTTTGTAACTTCGCTTAAAACTCTAGCGCATTCATCTATGTGAAAGTCGACTTCTAAAATTTCATCTTTGGAATTCTTGATGACGTTTATGAGATCATCAATTTCTAAATTTTTGTATTCCACTTGAGCAAAAGCTTCTTTTAAAAGGAGAGTGTTTTCTTTTTTTACTTTTGCGCTAGTGTATTCTATTAAATTAGTGGAAATCGATCTTATTAAAAATCTACACATACTTAAAACACAGAATGCACTAAATAGGATAGTTATTACAAGTTTATGACGAATACTGACATCTACATTTTTTAATTTAATCTTTCTCATCAATAAATTATATGAAAAAAGAACTATTTAAAATAGTCCTAATCCTAAGTATTTGTTTAACAAATATATCGTAACTGCTATGATGATAAGTACTAGCAATATGATGAGTATTTTGACGAATATGCTACCACCATTCATCTCGCGCTCTAAGTCAGAGAAATCATCCATATCTTTATTGCTAATCTGAAATTTCCCAGTATAGAATGAGTTAGAAAGTTCTTCCGTTTTAGATATTTCTGGTTCAGTAGGTCTCTCTTCTTCTTCGTTTACTACTTCTTTAACTGCTTCTATGACGTCGTCGAGTTTAGAAGTAAGTTTCTCAATCTCATCGTCAATCTCTTTTCTAGATAACTGTTTTGTCTTTTCTAGTTCTTCGACGATAGTAGGCTTTTTTTCTGGCTCTTCTTCATCTTCTCCAAAATTAAGTGGCTCTAATACTTCAGTCTTCTCGTCTCCCTTTAAGTCTTGGAAGAGGTCATCTTCAGGTAATGATTTATTCTTCTCGGCGTTTTCGTTTACTGTTTTAATCAAGTTCATGAGATTAGCTTCTTCGACCGTTAACGATTCGTCTACATTTTTGATCGGTTCATTCTTCTCGATATTTAAACTGTTTAAAATATCATATTGAGTCTCTCTCAATTTTTTAAAGCGTTCTGTATCATAGCTTGTCGTTTTATTTTTATGAGCTGTTTCTATAATTTTTTTGAGGTCGTACTCTTTAGTGTCTTCATCTTCCTTGACTTCTTCGCTTTCGATTTCTTCATTCGATTGAACGCTATTGGGTCTATCTTTTTGATATTTCTCATCGAGCATCTTTTTTAGTGTATCGATGTCCAAATTTTTTGCATCTGCATTTAGTACAGAAATATTGCTAGTCAAATTAATATCGTCTAGATCTTTTTCACTCAATTCAGTGTATATGTTTTTATTGCGGATGGTTCTACTTTGAACTTCTCCATCGTTGTCTTTATATTTATCCATTCTAGTGTTCATATACTTCACCGTTTTTATTTTATCATACTTTACAAGAGAGTCAAATACAAACTTGCCTAAAGACATAAATTAATCTATAATTAGCTAAGGAGGAAATTATGAAAAAAATTATAGTAAACGAAGAAGCGTGTATCTGTTGTGGTGCATGTATGCAAGTTGCTCCAGAATTATTCAGTTATGGTGATCAAGGACAATCTGTTCCAAAAAAAGAATTTGTCGAAGATGACGATAAAGATGCGATCTGTGCGGCGGAAGGTTGTCCAACTAGTGCAATTTCTTTAGTCGAAAGTGAAGAAAAAAAATGTAATTGTGAAAATTGTAATTGCGATCCTTGCCGTTGTGGGGAAACATGCGACTGCAATAAATAAAAAATACCGTTTCACTACGAACGGCTTTTTATTTTCTTCTTTTGTTACAAAATCTTTTTTCTAAGTACAAAATACTTTGCTCTATCTCTTCTTTAGATAGTCCTTTTTTTTGAAGTTCTTCTCTCAAAGTTCCTTCTTCTTTTTTCTTCAACAAAAATTCTCTATAATTGTTTAGCATATAAATTAATTCTAATCTTCTATTTAAACTGGTTTCAGTTTCACAAAATATTTCTGAGGTTTGTGCTTTATCTGTCTTTTTTGGTAGTTTCATTCTATGAGAAGTCATTTTTTTTCTACTCTGCTTTTGTCTTTCTTTTTTAATCTCTTCTTCTAAGTATTCTATTTCCCCTAGAAGTCCTTCATTAATTTGGGCTTTACTTTTGGTTTTAATGTAGCTAAATGTTCCCACTAAAGTGAAAAATGGTACACATACTGCTATAGAACATAATCTGACAAATGTAGTCATTTTTATTGTACCTAAGAAAGTCTCACATAGCGGTATAGAACCGTCATAAATAGTTGTAACGATCAAATGTGGACATATAGTCAATGCTAATGTAGAAATTACACCCCAAAAAAGAAGTTCGACTGCAATATTCGGGTTGTGATAATTTCTATATTTTTTTTGTTCTTTTCTTTTCTCAGAAAGTTTTTGTTCTAGGCATTTAATTCTTTTTTTACTTTCGTTTTTTTCTTCGGAGACCCCTTTTTTGATTTTTCCTAATCCTTGTATTTTATTCATATTATCTCCTCACTTCCGAAGTAATATTCTATCATTTAAAGTGCTAAGAGTCAAAGATAAGTGATTTATTGTGGATTATCAATTCCGTCTTCGATAAAGTCTTTGCTCTTATGAGGTTCTTCTTTTAGAAGATTTGGATAGTCTCGTTGTCTAAGTGCCTCATAGATCATTATGGCAACAGTATTAGAAAGATTTAGTGCCCTTACTTTGTCGGTCATCGGCATGCGCATACACTTATCTAGATGTGGTTTTAGTATATCTCTTGGAATCCCAGTCGATTCTTTTCCGAAAAAGAAATATATATTTTTCGTATTGTCACTATAATCAAAACTTGTGTGAGGTTTATGACCATACCTAGTTAAAAAATAGAACTCTCCGTCGACATTTTTTTCAAAAAATTCTTCTATATTTTCATAGACAGTGTAATCACAGTTATCAATATAATTGACGCCACTTCTACGTACATATTTTTCGTCTAGGCTAAATCCTAGTGGTTTAATGAGATGTAGTTTAGTGTTCGTTGCTACACACGTTCTCATTATATTTCCACAATTTTGCGGTATTTCTGGTTCAAATAATACGACATTTATCATATTAGTCACTTCTTTTCTATCGAGTAGTATGCGGGTTTTTCATTAGATATATCGAATTCTATACAAAACGAAATATATTTTGAAGTATCATTTAAGTAATTATATTCTTTTTCTAATAACATTTCTTTATTCTTATCAAATAATTTAATGACAAAAGTTTTTTCTTTTTTGTTTTTTTTTTT
>CAJUKM010000008.1:0-34220 GCA_910587535.1 uncultured Bacilli bacterium | reverse complement strand
TTAAATATATTACTACATACATCTAATTTTTTATCATCTAAATTTACCGATAAAGAAGTGAAGATATAATCATCAATTTCTATATTATAGTTCACTTCTTCTATCGAGATGAGCTCTTTTTCTTTATGTGAATTGGTATCGTCATAAAGTGTAATTGGGACCTCGTTATTCAAGTTGATCGTTTTGAAGTCCGATCCGAAGTCTACATTCAAGCCAAATACACTTATGACTCCTTTTAGGGCTTCCTTACAAGTGTTTAGGCTTTTTCCAACTTCCAATCCTAAGCTCATTTCGATGGCGTCTACTAATTCACAATATTTGTTTTCTAATTTAGAATCTTTTATGTTCATCACATAGCGGTTGCTCTTTATAGTCAACTCCAAACTTTTATCAATTGTCAATTTTTCACGTTCTTCGTCGAGTTCTATTTTAGAGTCTTTAAAATACGGAGAATTTAATATCTTCTTTTTAAGTTCATCTAATTTTTCATATTTTACCGAATTCACATCGATAGACTGAACTCGCTCATATTCTTTTAAGTTTTTTAGAACACTATAGCTCATGATACTGAGCAGGAGTATTCCTAAAATGCACATTAAAATTATAAACGAGTTATTTTTCATAGTAGTCCACCCTTCTTTTTTAATTTTAACATATAAGTCACTCTATTAAAAGTTTAAAAATCGCAGTTTTGGAGCTGCGATTTATCTATTCTCGATATTGGCTGGTAATACCAAAATAGTCTTCCATAGTAAGCCAGTCACCTGCATTGTAAAGTTTTGTAGCTAGGTCTACTCCAACATATCTCAAGTGCCATGGCTCATATTTATATCCAGTTTCATCTTCTTTACCTTTTGGATATCTTATTATGAATCCATATCGATAACAATTCTGATTTATCCATTTCCCTTCTTTTGTGTTAGCGAAGGAGTCGTTTATCGAGTTTAAATCGAAAGCGTATCCAGACTGATGTTCACTATGACCAGGTCTTGCCGAGTAAGTATCAGCTGCTTCCTTTCCACTCCTCTTGACATAGCCTGTATAAAGTCCATTTTGGTAAGAGTAAGATCTATATCCACTCGCTATCCAAAGTGTCATTCCTTCACCTGATGCATCTTGTTTCATTTTAGTATAGGCATCATAACCTTCATTTATAATACATTCTAAGCAATTTGAAGATGTAGTAGGTTTATGTGTATCAGATGGAATATAGTCTTCTGGAAGTGGATAGGTTTTATTCACTACTAGGTGCCCATCGATATATGTAACTCCATTTTTGTTTTCTATGGTAAACCCTTTAGAAGTTGTGTTTGCTTTTGGTTTGTCTTCGAATTCTTTTATTTCATTATTTTTGTCTTTATCTATATTGTCGGTTCTTTTTTCTTCTCTGTTATCGATAATTTTTTTATCGTTATACATTTTAATTCCTCCAAAAATAGATCCGTTTATGATTAGGGACGCTAATATCAACATTAACAGATTATTTCGATATTTTTTATTCCTTTTTATTCTTTTAAAATTAGTAATCATTAATAGTAATAATGTTGCTGGAATAGTGACAGTTAATCCCAAAAAGATATTTTCTAATAAATCCATAAAATTCTTCTTTCTATTTAAATCTATATTATTTTTAACTAAATTATATCACTTTTATTATAATAATTTTATTAAATCTGATAATTTGTTGACGGTTAAAGTAGGCTTATATGAATTATCTAATTCTTCATTATTTTTGTTGAACCAGCAACTATCAAAACCACAATTCATGGCAAATCCTACATCTGATTTAAGTGAATCTCCTATTATTAAATATTCGTCATTATTATAATTATTTAGCAATTTTTGAATCGCTTCAAAAAATTCTTGTCTTGGTTTCATATATCCGAACATATCTGCAGATAAAACTTCATTCACGAAATCTAAACAACCTATTTTAGAGAGTTTTTCTTTCGTAGCAATCTCAGGTCCATTAGTAGCAACGATGATATAATATTTTTCTTTTAATTTTTTTAATACTTCGTGAGCGCCTTCTATGGCAATTACCACTTCGGTCAGTGCATTCATAAAAACGTTGTTTAATTCTACTGCTTTTATTAAATCGACTTGATTGTCGAAGTATATAAGAACTCTTTGTGCTCTTACCCAGTCTAAAAATTCATTACTTTTCTTACCGGTTTCATCTTTTAAATGGCTCGGCAACTCTATTAAGCCATCTTGCCAATCTCTCCAAAATTTCTTATCTATTTCGAACCATCTTTTAAAACCATCTTCGGTATATTTTTCTCCAACTAGTTCTATCATTTTAGTGTATGCGTATCTAACATTTTCTACGTTGTCTATTAAAGTGTCATCTAAATCGAATATAAGTATTTTATATCTATTCATGTAATTCATTCCTCTATATTTATTATACCATAGATTAGTGACTTTAAGGCGTTAAAAAAAAACTCAAATGAGTTTTTAATCTTTAGGTTTACAAAATAGAGACATTAAAAATCCGAAAATTATCGCACCACTTATTCCAGCTGATGTCGTTATGAACATGCCACTAAATAGTCCAAAGACGCCTTGTTCTTTAAAACCTTCATAAGCCGAGTTTACTAGACTATTACCAAACGATGTAATCGGAAGAGATAATCCAAAGCCGAATTTATCGATCAATATGTCGTAGAAACCGAATATACCTAAAAAGGCTCCTATGACTACAAGCAGGCTCGTGATGTGTCCAGGTGTCAATTTCGTCAAGTCATAAATAAGGGATGCTATCATACAAATGATTCCTACTGCCATAAATGAAGTAAATATACTCATTATATAACCTCCAAACTTACAGCATGACTTATACTAGGAATAGTATTTTTCTGATTTACTAAAGTTGTATTTTGAAGAGAGCCCGTTCCTATTATGAGAATATGCTTATATTTTTTTTCTTTAAGTATTTTTTCTACTAAATATAGAGGTAAGCAAACTGGACCACTTGCGCCTTGATCTGTCAATTTTTTATCGACTATCAATTCTGCACCAGCATCTATATGATTTTTTAATGTAATGTCATTTTTAGTTAGTATCTCTTTAAAGAGTTCACTACCTAGTTTACCTAAATCCCCTGTCAAAATTAGATCATAATATGTTATATCTCTTTTTAAATCTTGTAGATGGTCTAATAACGTATGTGCTGCACTTGGTGCCATTACGGCTCCCATATTATTTGGATCTTTTATTCCATAGTCAATAACTTTTCCAATCGTTGCCGATTCGATTTTTGTGGACGTTGCCTCCTTGGTAATTAAAGATGCGACTGCTCCTGTTGCCGTAAAGTGTTGAGTGGTACGTCTAGGAGAACCATATTCGATAGGGTATCTAAAAGTTCTTTCGGCTCCCAGATTGTGACTGCTAACAGTTACTACAGCATTTTTAAGAGTACTAGATGTCAGAAGAGATGATGCTATAACTAATCCTTCAGTATATGATGCGCATGCACTATAGATACCGAGATGAGAGATGGGATAATCACTCGCCACCTTATTAGAGATAGCTATCTGGTTAGATAACTCGCCGCTTATTAAAAGATCTATATTGTTGTGAGCCTTAATCATATCCTTAAGAACTGTTTTTTGCATCTTTATTTCCGCATCTTCTGTAGTTTTTTCTCCGTCAAAAAAATCTGGGATGGTAAATTTGGTATTTATTTTTTCGTTTTGACCAGATATTGTCGATGAATCTTTTAGATATATGTTTTTAAATTTTATACTAGCCATAAATGATCACCTTTATTATTGCAAAGAGAAATGCAGATACCGTACCGTAGAGTATTACGCTTCCGGCAAGTTTAAACATATTCGCTCCTAGTCCTGTTATCATTCCATCTCTTCGATTATCTATTAATGCACTCGCAATGGAATGGGCAAATCCCGTGATGGGAATGATAAGCCCAAATTTAAACTTAGATATTAAGGAATCGAAGACCGCAAATCCAGTTAAAACAGCTGCTATAAATATGAATACTAAGCAAGACCATCCACATGCTATTTTAGCTGAAACATCAAACATATCGATGAACCAGTTGGTCATTACTTGATATGCTCCTCCTAGAACTCCACCTACTAAAAATGAGATAAATGCATCCTCAAGGATGAGAGGATTTTTACTTTTTGATTCTACTATTTTTCCATATTCTTCTTTATCCACTAATCATCACCACTTATATAATGGGATATTTTTGGCAATTTATTCTAACTAGATACGAAGTTTCTCATCTTTTCTCTACTTTTCTTTTCTATTCGACTAACTTTCACCTGCGTCAATCCTAAAGCTTTAGCTGTATCACTTTGACTCATATCTTCGAGATATCTTCTTTCTATTACACCTCTTTCTAATGGTGTTAAGGTGTTCATAGATTCTTTTAGCATCAGCATATCATCTGTGTTATCTTTATTGGATAGATTTAATTCAGTATTATCTACGCTCACTACTGATGATAGAGAGTTCAAAATCGAGATGAATAGATTATAATCTGTGTTCAAGTAAGAACATGCTTCTTCATACGATATGGGATGGCCCAATTTGTCTTCTAAAAGTTCCTTTCCTCTTATTACACCTTTATATAATTTAAGCTCATTTTTTCTAACTCTTATAGGTCTATTGCCAGTAGCTGCTTCATACATCTCTCCATAGATAAATCCATATGCATAAGTGCTAAACTTAGTTCCGTTATCGGGATTATATTTTTTATAGGCTTTGGTCAGTCCTAAAAAACCCGCTTGTACTATATCTTCTTTTTCGGCTCCATAGAATCCTTGAGCCATCTTATATATCATTCTTTCATTTTGAATTATGATTTCTGGTGGCATACTAATCTTCCTTTCTGACACTAATATAGGTGATTAGTTTTTGTGTTTAAACGGTTTCGACATCATAAGCCATTATTCTTTCTCCTTGTTTACATTTATGACGTGTAAAATTTCTAAAACAATACTTATAAATATCAATATAATACCTATTATCTCTAACCTTGATAGTTTTCTGGGCGATGTTGTTTCTCCACATTCACAAGTCGTATTAGAACTTTCACATTCAAAATTGTTTTCTTCACTTACTTCTTCTTTTTTAACTTCATCTTCGTTATCTTTAGTGTCTGTTTTAGATGGTTTAGAATTGACAATCGGTTTTTTTAGCAATTTTTTATTTTCTGTCGTATTTAGAATAGGCTCTTTTTCTTCTCCTATGATTTTTCTTGTAAACATTTTATATGCGTCTATACTCTCTAGAGGATCATAAGTATACCCATCTAAGCTCGTCGCTTCTAAAGTCTGGTAGTATTCTTTTTCTAAATTATAGTACTTATGTAATTTTTTTTCGTACTCGTAGTGATAAGAGACATCCTCTTTAGAAAGTCCATTGTCATTTATAAATATATCATAGGAATCTTTTTTCAAAGTTTTGACCTTTAAAGATGTATCCTCTTTTTTTAAGTTTATATCTATCTTAGTAGGCAGTAAGCCCGAACTATTCTTAGGAAAATAATTTAATTTTATGTCTTTTTCTGTATCATAAATTATTTCGAATGAAATCGTATCGACATAGTAAGTTGATTTTAAATCTATTTCTAAGCTGTCACTCGACAATATCATATAAGTATTTAGGTCATTGTCGTAAAGTTCTTTATGATCATCTATTTTTGAAATGACATTTTGTCCATTATACGTTACTTTTATTTCTTTAATTTTAAAGTTTTCTTGGTTATCGATGTTAGACAATATTATTTTTCGCGTAAGATAATTATCTTTCCCTTTTATAGCGACTGCCTTGATATTTTTTTCGCCTTCGACTGGAATATTAGATCTTTTTGTTAAAGTTTTATAATCATCTTCGTCTTTAAATTCAAATTTGTTTGTATCATCTGCTTCTAAGTATTCGAAATCTTTTATCACATTTTTATAAAACTTATTCATTTTGACGTGGACATATTTGTTCAACTCATCGTCGTCTCTTTTATCGTAACAGTATCCTTTAAATTCGTATTCTGAATAAATCGATTTTGCATAAACGACATTTCCAATCGATAGAACTAATAGTATGAGTAAAATTTTTTTCATTATAGCCTTCTTTCTATCATCCTTCACTTATATTTTACCGGGCATTTTAATGTTTTTCTCATCAAATAAAAAAATGACTATTTGCTATTAGTCATTTAATTCGTCTAAAAGAGCATTTATTTCTTCTAAATCTTTATAGAAAGTGTCAAAACCCTTTTTCAATATTTGCGAATCGTCTATATCTATATTTAAGATTTTAAGAAGTTCACTATCTGTACTTCTTGATCCTGAGGATAAAAATTCTATGTATTTTTCTAATGATAATGTACCATCTTTTATATTCGAGTAAGCTGTACTTGCAATCATCAAACTGCTCGCATATTTGAAGGTATAGAATGACCAGCGAAATATATGTGAAATTCTTGTCCATTCTATAGAACATTCTTCGTCATAAATGATGTCCTCTCCAAAGTACGATTTCAATATTTTAAAGTACTCTTTACTTATAATGTCTGAGGTCAGTTGTTCTCCTTTTTCTACAATATTATAGAGTTTTCGTTCTAGTTCTGTAGTTCTAATCTGTGTAAAAACACTTGAGAGATAATTGTCAACTTCTTTTCCGAGATAGAAAAGTTTTTCTTCGGCACACTCTGAATGATCTATCATATATCTATTTAAAAGTGTTTCATTTACTATCGATGCCGTCTCACCTATAAAAACTGTACTTATTCTGTAAGGAAACGGTAAATCCATCGATAGCAAGTCATTTGTACTGTGACCAATTTCGTGGATTAGATTTTTTAAACTGTTATACGATTCTTTATAATTTAAGAATGAATATCCATACCAAGAGAATGTCATCGTCTGACTCTTGTTTTCATCTAAAGAGGCATCGATGTGTCCATCATTTAAAAGCATTTTAACTGAGTCTAAGTATTTTTCTCCCAGTGGGTTAAGCGCTTTTAAAATCGTTTCTATTGCTTCGGGCAATGGATACTTTTTTCTATCCTTAATATCGAATGGCATACCCAAATCGTATAAATGGGCGTCCTCTATTCCAAGGTATCTCTTTTTTATCTCCATATATCTTCTTAAACCATCTCTATTATTTTCAACTATATTTTCGAGCTCATTTAAAAACTTTATATCGATGTTTTCTGCATCTAGTGTTCTTTCTAAAACACCTGCATATCCTTCTATTTTGCTCAGTTCATACCTTTTTTGATATAGAGAATTCAGTAGAGAGGCTAATTCGTCTTTTTTATTGTCGTATCCTTCGCTCAGCGAAATGAATGCTTGCCTTCTAGTCTCTCTATTGTTTGCTAATAGATATTTGGCGACATTAGAAGAAGTTATGATCGTCTCTTTGCCGTCAACTAGAATTGGAGCAAATTCGATAGAGTTTATGATTTCAAAGTATCTCTTAAGAAGGCTATCGATAGAATTTTTGATTTCTAGTGTATCTGAGTAGTCCACTATATGTTCTTTTTTCTTATAGATGTTTATCATATAATGACGATATTTTTCTAGTCTACTATTTTCTCTAATAAAATCCATTATTGTAGATTTGCCGCAGGAAAGAATCATCTGATCGACAAATGATAACATAGATATCACTTCATTATTTCTCTTTTCTACGGCACTTTTAAGGTCTTTAGTTTCATCACTTTTGACGTTTTGATAATATCTTAAAGAGCCATATACTAGACATCTGTAAGACTTTTCAAGACAAACAAAATAATCATCTAATAGCCTATTCAAAGATTCAGCATCTAAAGTTTTATCTCTATATTTTTCTATTTTCTTTATTAGTGTATCGATGTCTTTAAATGATTCTAAACAAGATTTATCACTAATAAATAGTTCTTCTAAATTCCATTTTAATTCCATATTAAATACCTCTCAATTTTTAAAATATTTTATAGTAAATATCGTTCCCGATTGATTTGATTCTACAGTAATTCGTCCGCCAGCAGATTCGATTATCGTTTTAGCAAGCGATAGTCCTATGCCAATGCTATCTTTGGTCGAGTTTTCTCCTTTGTAAAATTTTTCGAATATATGAGGGAGATCTTTAGGCGAGATTCCACTTCCAAAATCTTTTATTTCTAGTGACAAATAGACTTTGTTTTCTTCTAAAGTTATTACGATTTTTTGTCCACTTTCCGAATGTTCTAGACAGTTTTTTATGATGTTTGAGATCGCCTCTACTTGCCATTTTTTGTCACATTCTAGCTTCCCGTCTGGTATTTCATTTTTTTCTATCGTTATATTTTTTAAATCTATAAGCGGATAAACTTTTTTTAATGCTTCCTCTACTAGACTGTTAAGGTTTGTCTTTTCATTTATAAAAGTCACTGTGCTGAGATCAAATTTAGAAAGTTTTAATATGTTTTGTATGAAAAAATTTATGTTATTTATCTCCCATTTTATATCTCTTATAAATTCTTCTTTTGTCTCAACATCCATATCTGGATCATCTAATAGATTATCTAGCATTATTAAAATTGAAGTAAGAGGAGTCTTTAATTGGTGTGAAATGTCGGATAGTGAACTTTTGAGTTCTAATTTATCCTTTCTAGAATTTTCTGCATCTTCCTTTAGCATAATTGTAGTTTTATAAATTTCATTTTTTAAAATGGATAGTTCGTCCTCATAGTTGCCATCTATGTCTAACTTGTAGTTTTTATGGTTAATCTCTTCAATAAGTTTAGTTATATCTTTGATTTCTTTTTTAGTCTTATTATTAAAAGCATATAATGTGTATAAACTTATCAATAATCCTAAAGTAAAGCACATTATTTCTAGTAAAAAGTACTTTTTATTTACGAAGTCGTTTTCATATATAGCCGATTCACTTTCAATATCTATTCCGAATTCTTTTAGAATGGATTTTTTTTCGACTGGACTATTTAAAATACTTACTAGTTCACTTTTTGTTATGTCCGGATATCTTTCTTGAACAAGTATCAAAATGGATTCTATTTTTTCGTTTGTCGTCTTCATCATAATTTTATTTTGACAATTAAGCAGAAAAGCGAACGTCGAAATTAGTATTATAAACGAAGCGATTATAATTATTATTTTATTTCTATATTCTTGTCTACTGTTCATCGCTATCTATCCTATAACCTATTCCTTTGATCGTCGTGATCAGATCATCACCAACTTTTTCTCGGATTCTTTTTAAATATACAGTTACCGTGTGATCGTCGACATCGTTGCCTGTCCATTCCCAAATTTTATCTAAAATCGAATTTCTACGCACCACTTTGTCGACATTTAAGAATAGAAGATGTAATATTTTTAATTCTAGACTGGTTAATTCTATTTTTTCTTTATTTCGATATACTTCCATCTTGTCTAGATCGAACTCGATGTCTTTAACATTTACTGTCGTTCTTTTTTTATTTTTATATATTATTCTATTTATTCTTGCCAATAACTCTTTAGTAGAAAAAGGTTTAGTCATGTAATCTTCTGCTCCGATATTTAACCCATAAACTATATCATCCTCTTCGTCTTTAGCTGTTAAAAATATCGTCGGAATGCTTAATAAACTTATTTTTTCTTCATATAAATCAAATCCCGTTCCATCAGGAAGCGCGACGTCTAAAATGATCAAATCGTATCTTTCTTTTTCGATAGCGATTCTAGCTTCGTTTTTGGTTTTTGCCATGTTTATTTCGAAACCTTCTTTTTTTAAGGAATAAGAAAGTCCTTTAGAAATTACTTCATTGTCTTCGACCAATAATATTTTCATAATTAATCCCTCTAGATTTATTTTAACAAAAATACTTTAATCGGAAAAGAAAAAAGAGATGTTCTCTCTTCTTAAGAATTTATATATTTTCTTTTCTTATGGTCTCGATCGTGTTCTGTTTTTCTATACGAGAAATGGAATATTTCATAATAAGATAGACTATAATGAACACGAATAATATCGAAAGCGCGATCGATCTATAAGGTAAATCGAAACTCATCTCATTTTTTTGAACAAAACCTCTGTGAACTAAATATGCGCCTCCAATTCCTAGAATGATACCGTATATCAAGGATTTCGTAGAGTAGAATAGTGTCTCTAAATTTATCATCCTGTTAAATTCTTTTTTCGTCATTCCGATACTTTTTAACATCGCAAACTCTTTACTTCGCAGCTCCATGTTCGCAGTGATAGTGTTGAATATATTAGTTACACCAATGAGCGTTATTACTGTAATGAACCCATACAAGAAGATTGCCATTATCAGTATCATAGCTCTTTCAGATTTAGCCTGCTCATCGAGATTGATAACTTGTAAATTGTAGTCTACTTTGGCTATTTCTTTTTCAACCTTATCCGGTTCATCACTATCAATGAGAATCGTTCTAATAGAAGACTCGCGTGGCCACTTATCTTTAGTGGTTACAAAATAGCCACCTCGATAGTAATTATACTCATAGCCATAAGGTTTAACGTCGGAGACATAGCCTACTTTTAGTGAATGTTTTCCAACGTTTTCTAACGTTCCTTCTATTGTATCACCTTTTTTATAATTGTAAGCTCTTCTATATATCGTCTTTCCATTTGCATCATGATACGTGTATTCATCTGCTAGGACGACTTTATCTTTCATATATTCATAATCTAAGTTTAATTTTTCTAAGTACTTTTTAAAGGTTTCATCATCTAGTAGTATTGGAGATATAGAAAGATCGCCATAGAGATTTTCGCCTTCTCGAAGATCTATTTTAGAAGTATCGTCGATTGTGAAAGCTTCATATCTTACAGGTTCGTATATGACATATGTATTTTTTATGCCAGCTATGTTTTTTATTTCAGCTAGTTTATCTTCTTGTAAATTATTTGTATCGTATATGGAAATGTTATAGTCGTAATCTTTAAAGTAAGTTCCCGTTTGCTTTATTCCTTCTCCGATAAATGAAGATAAGGAAATAAAAGCAAATATACTAACTGTAATAGAAATTACGGTAGTTCTATACTTTTTCTTACTGCGTTTTAGGTTTTTATAAGCTAGTTCTCCTCCAGTCTTAAATAGAGACTTTATGATTTTAGGGGTTTTTAACTTTTTACTGGAAAGTTTTACATCTTTTGTATTGCGCATGTTATCTATAGGACTCACCTTGCCTGCCTTTATAGCAGAGAAGATAGAAGATAAGTATATCGTCACATATCCCAATATTATCGAGATTAAAATAGGAACCCATGAGATGCTGAAAACTAACCTCATGCTGAACTCCGAACCGTTTATAATCCAGTTGATGAGTTTTACTAAAATGAAATCAGCGAGTACTCCTGAAGCTACACCTATAGGTATGCCTATTAATCCTAGATAAAATCCTTCTAAGGTGACCATTTTCCTTATCTGCTTTTTTGTAGCACCTACACTCGCTAGCATTCCAAACATTTTCATCTTTTCGGTAGTCGAAATGGCAAACGAATTTCTTATGCAGAATACGCTCGTAATAACTATTATAAAGATAACAGTTCCGATGACAGAATATAGCATGGTAATCGTCGAATCGGAAAATTTAAATATTTCCCATCGTAGAAGTTCATTATTTAAAGAAAAATCATAATCTAATTCCGATTTTTTTTCGTATGCATCATTTATATTTTTGGCACCGATTATTGAGACAAGAGATAATTCATAGTCTTTAGGATTTTTAAGAGCTAAAAATGCTTTGATCTCTTCGTTATATACTTCTGTTGTAATAGCGTAGTACCTGCTATCCCATCCAGACTTCGATGCTATGCCGACTACTTTATATTTTTTGGGAGTTGTTTCTACTAATTTTTCTAAATTTTCCTGATAAGGGTTGTTGTCGTGTAGCTCGTGTTCATCTAGAGTTACCCTTTTTCCGATGTCTATTTCAATCGTATCTCCAACTCTATAATTAGAGTTGTTTCTTACTCTTGTATTGATGAGGATCTCATCTTGTGAAGTTGGAAATCTACCTTCTTCTAGTTTAAACGATAGATCATCAAAATCTTCTTTGGTACTTGAATAGATTTTTAGATAAGGAAACTCACCTTTTTTGGCAACGTGTTCAAACATCGAGTATCCGAGCGTATATACTTCATATATGTCTTTTATATCACGATTAATTTTTAAGTCTTTTAACTTTTCACTGTCGATTCCATCTAACAGTAAATGATAGTATCCCGTACTTTCTATCGTATTTTCTACGATCGACGCTTGAAAACTTGTAAACATTCCAGATACGGCACAGATAAGTGCAACTGAAAGTATTATTCCTACTATAGTTCCTATCGTTCTTTTGATGTTTAAGTGCAATCCTTTTAAAGTTAATTTTTTTAGAATTTCCATATCAAGACTCACCTACTATTTTTCCGTCTTCGAGTCTTATTATTCTATCGGCACATTTTGCTATTTCCATATTATGAGTAATCATCACTATAGTTTGCTTATATTCTTTATTGGATCTTTTTAGAAGCTCTACTATTTCATCACTCGATTTAGAATCCAAATTTCCTGTAGGTTCGTCAGCCAATATTATTGCAGGATTAGTGATCAGTGCTCTTCCTATAGAAGTTCTCTGTTGCTGTCCACCCGATAATTCGTTTGGCAAATGATTTTTTCTTTCTTTTAATCCAAGCAAATTTATGAGTGATTGAAGATATTTTTCATCCACTTTTCTATTGTCTAATTTGAGCGGCAATGTTATGTTTTCTTCGATATTCAATATAGGTATCAAATTATAAAATTGATATATTAGCCCAACCTGTCTTCTTCTAAATATGGCGAGTTTGTCGTCATCTAGACTGTAGATATCCTTTCCATCTATATAGACTTTTCCACTCGTAGGTCTATCGACTCCTCCGATTAAGTGAAGAAGTGTCGATTTACCAGAACCAGATGCTCCTACTATAGCAACGAATTCTCCTTTTTCTACTGAGAAAGATACATTATTCAAAGCGATGACTTTAGCGTCCTCTTTGCCATATATTTTGGATAAATTTTCAACTTTTAATATTTCCATAAAGTTGCTCCTTTCGTTTATACATTTACATTATATTACAAATAAAGTTACAACTGAGTTATAATATTGTAAGTTCTTGCTATTAAAAAAAGATGGAAATAAGACCATCTTTTACATTCTTTTTTTCTTCTGTGAGTCTATATAAGCTTCAATTAAGTCTGGATCATGTTGGTTTTGTGGTAAGTTGTCTAGATCAAAAAATCTCATGCCCTTAGATTCACTATCCCAACGTATTTCACCCGTGTAATCTCTTACGAGGTAAAGAGCAGTATTATTAATAACTGTATCTCCATTTGGATATTAATTTCTTCTAGATTCTCCTGAAACTATCGCGATTAACTCCAAGTTATCTGGAGTAATATCCAAATTCGTCTCTTCCTTAACTTCTCTGATTACAGTATCTTCAAATCTTTCTCCTTAAAATTTTTTAAATATTTATTGTATAATTCATTTTGTATCTATAAAATATATACAATTATCAAAATTGGTGGAACCGAGCGGACTTGAACCGCTGTCCAAAGTACATTCGCGAATAACGTCTACAAGTTTGTTTGGAATTTAGATTTTCGTCGTTAAGAATGGACTCCAACTATCCACATAACGATATAGTCTAGCAAAGTTCGGCTATGATGTCTAAACACCATCATAGCTATAATTCAGTAAAATATGAGTCCTGACTTCGAGACCTGAATAATCTTAAAGTAGAACCTCTCCGAAACCTAAATTAGGCGAATTGAAGAGCGTTTGCACCAAAAGTGCTTCTTGTTTTGTCATTTAATTTAATTGGTGCTCGTTAAAGATGAGCTTCTACTTGCAGTTAGACCAAATCAATACTCTGTCGAAACCAAATACGGCCCCGTATGCCTTTAAATTATAGCATATTTATATAAAAATATCAAATTACAGAGGTGGCAAGGGCTTTTAATTCATCGATTTTATCTTCTCTACTTTTATAAAAATCTTTAGCTCTAAGAATTTCATCACGATAGATTTTGTAACTTGATAAATCTCTGGTATAAGCTATAGGTGTTATAAGACCATGCATGTCGTCGCCTTCCTTGATAGAAATACGGGGTATTATTGACATAGGTTCACCGTCTATAACCGTTTCAAATATTCGAAAAACTTCGTGTCTAAAGTTTCCTGCTGTATGTTTTGATGACATTTTTATCGGTATTCCATTGGCTCTATAAAAAAGTTCCAATAGATTAGTTATCTCTATTTCATGTCCTTTGATGTTAACCGTATACGAATTTTCTTTTTTATCCATAGGAGTTATGTTTTTAGCTAAAAAACACCAGATAACAAATTGCTTTTCAGTTTGATTCAAGCTAGATAAATCAAGTGCTTCACTTATTGCATCAATGCCTAAATAGCGAATAAGTGCCATCTGAAGTCGTAGCGTCACTTTGTTAAATGTATCTTTATCGATCCAAGAAAAGTCACTATAGGTATCTAGATTGGCCTCTTTAAAGAGTTTCCCACCTGCTAAAGAATCTATGGTTCCTACATAGTTAGTTGGATCTAGGACCCCTTTATTTTCGACTAAAACATCGGCATGATTGATCGAAGAAAGTGATAAGAATCTAGCTTCTATTCCTAATTCGTTTAGTATATCTCTACAAAAAGAAGCTTGTGATTGACAGATTCCTCTTCCCATAATAGCTGCGTTAATTCCTGCTCCCGCAAAAGTATGATGATTACTTTGAATCTCTTTCTCTTCTTTATTGGCGTTTTTTTGGGTACAAACGAATTCATATGTCACCATAAGGCGTATGTACTCCATAGTGCATATCGTCTTCTCTAAATCGTCATCTGTACATGATCTAATGATATCAGAAGCTATGTTTATCGATTTTATATATTCAGTATAGAGTGCATTATAATCAGTATTAGCGAATACAAACCGCATCGCTTTATTACAATTTGCATACGCTAGCCATTCTTTTTCGTATTCGAAAGAATATTTTGGGTTTATCGAAATTATTCTGCCATTTTCTATTTGGAAAGCGCCTTGTAACATAAATGCATGATCTCGCAAATCTCTTTCGATTACATTCATAATCTACTCTCTCTTTCTAGATCTCTTTTTTTGATAGTTTCTCTTTTATCATATAGTTTCTTTCCTTTTGCGAGACCTATTTCGACTTTTGCATAGTTACCTTTGAAGTACAGTTTAACTGGCACGATAGTATATCCCGTATTTTGGATTTCAGCGGAAAGCTTTTTTAGCTCCGATTTGTGAAGTAATAGCTTCCTATCTCTGCGTTCGTCGTGATTGAAACGGTTTCCTTCTTCGTATTTTGCTATGTACATATTTTTAACGTAAGCTTCGTCGTTTCTAATAGAGATGTAAGCGTCATTAAAATTTGCGCTGCCTTTTCTTATCGATTTTATTTCGGTACCCGTTAGCACTATGCCTGCTTCATAAGTTTTTTCGATAAAATAATTAAATCTAGCTTTCCTGTTTTTTATCTCCATCTTCTTCACCCCCAACTATTTCGAAATCTATCTGTTTTTCTTGTTTGTTCGCTCTAATTACTTTTACTTTTAGTTTATCCCCTAATCTGTAAAGTTTTTTCGTGTTATCTCCAACTATTGCCATTATGTCACTATTATAGTGGAAGAAATCGTCTCCTATAGCACTTATGTGAACTAATCCTTCGACCATGTTATCTAGTTCTACAAATATTCCAAAATTTGTAAGACCTGAAATTTTTCCGTCGAATTCCTCTCCTATATGTCCTTCCATATATTCGGCCATCTTCATGTCGTCGACTTCTCTTTCGGCTTCGACAGCTTTTAATTCGCGCTCACTGGAAAGTTCAGCTATATAATCTATTTTAGGTTCTAACTCGTTTATTTTGTCGTCTATTTCGTGATCGAAAAGATATTTTCTCAGTAATCTATGAACTAGCAGGTCTGGATATCTTCTGATCGGACTAGTAAAGTGTGTATAGTATTTACTAGCAAGTCCGAAGTGACCAATATTTTCTCTTTGATATTTTGCTTTTTTCATACTTCGGAGTAGCGTTGTGGATAGAGCCTCCACTTCTTTTTTATCTCTCAACTGATCCAAAATTTCTTGCATAGCTTTTGGCGTTATGTTTTTGATCTTAGCGTTTAATTGATATCCGAGTATTGAGACAAATTTTAAAAAATCTTGAATTTTTTCTTCACTAGGAATGTCGTGAACACGATATATAAAAGGTAATTCCATATTCGATATGCAAGTAGCGACTGTTTCATTTGCTGCGAC
Source organism: uncultured Bacilli bacterium (assembly GCA_910587535.1). Lineage (GTDB taxonomy): Bacteria > Bacillota_I > Bacilli_A > RF39 > UBA660 > RUG11867. The sequence goes on along the minus strand of CAJUKM010000008.1, from coordinate 17,921 downwards.
CATGAACTGTTCGATCATGCGTTCTCCGTCTTCTTGGACTCTTCTTTGAATTTCACAAGCACGTCCGTTTTCATCACAGATTATCTTTGCTTCATCTAGGTTGAAATCGATATATCCTTCTCTTTCTTTCTTTTTACGCAATAGGTGAGCTAGATCGTTCATACTTTTCAATATGTCTGTAAATTCCTCATAACCTTTAGGAACTTTATCGTGCATGATCACTTCGTTGACCTCTTTATAAGTCATCTTCTTTTTTGATTTGATGTAACTTTCGAAAATATCGAAATCTACTATAGATCCATTGTGATCTATTTCCATAACGCAAGATTCAGTAAGTCGTATGACTCCTTCATTTAATGAACAAATTCCATTCGAAAGTTTGTGCGGTATCATGGGGATAACTGTGTCTGCTAAGTAAGAACTCGTTCCTCTGTTCATCGCATCTTCGTTTAATGCACTACCTTCTTTAACATAGTGACTAACGTCCGCGATATGAACTCCTAATAAGTAATTTGAACCTTTTCTCGAAAGACTTATCGCGTCGTCTATATCCTTGGTGTCTGCTCCATCTATCGTAAATATTATTTCTTCGGTTAGGTCTTTTCTTCCTACTAATTCTTTCGGATCGACTTCTGTAGGTATATCTTCTATCTCTTTTAAGGTACTCTTACTAAAATCTGGGTAGATTTCATATTTATAGGCAATAGTTAAAATATCTACACCGGCATCGTCTTTGTGTCCTATTACACTAGATACTCTAGCTAGATAGTAATTTTTTCTGATCTCTTTAATTATGCTAGCTTGAACGATAGTACCTTCAACACAGTCTCTTGTACTCTTCGGATCCAATTCTATAATCAGTTTTCTTTTATCCTCTAGGTTCATAAACGGTTTTCCGTGTATGAAACGAATCTCTCCTACTAGATTGTTGAGGTTTCTTTTAAAAATTCTTAAGACTCTTCCTTCTAATTTAGGTTTTCTCTCAGTAATCTCAACTATAACGGTATCCCCATCTATCGCACCATTTAACATGTTTTTTTCTATGTGTATGTCGTCTCCAGGTAGAAGTAAGAAACCGAATCCTTTCGGATGGACATCGATCTTTCCTATCTTTATATCTTGGCAATTTTCGAACAATATGTATTTACCTTTGTTAGTAAAATAGATTTCTCCATTTTGGACTAGTTCGTTTAAAATCTTTTGTACTTCTTCTATATCTTTAACGGATAAATCTCCCATTAAAGAACACAATTCTTCTGTGGTTACTGCATTTAATGACTTCTTTAAAAATTCAAGTACTCTTTCTTTCATATGTATCACACTTTCTTATTTCCATTATAACACGGTTTCTATATTCATAACTAAATTCTTTTTTTAGTTAACACCAAAATAAAAAGAGTTATTAAACTCTACTACGCAGTGAACATTATTAGGAACGCCAATATCATAAAAGCAGCTCCTACGACGAAGGTGAGTCTACTTATAAAAAGCTCTACCCCACGCTCTTTTTGAACCTGAAATAATTCGGAGTTTCCTCCTGTCATGATCTGACTTGCATCGGTCGCTTTATTACCCTGCAAGAGAACTAACGCTATTAAAATAATAGATAATATCAACAAAGCCATTTCCATATAATTCACCTGATTTCGGTTTATATTTTAGCATAGTTTATATATTTAAGCAACTTTTTAAACGAGTTTTTATTTTTAAGTCACAAAAAATTCACCCTTTCGTCAAAAAGTGTTATTATAATTTGTATCGGTAAGTAAAGATTTGGAGGACTAAAATGACTAGAAAAGTTAAAAACTTAATAGCGGTTATCGTTTTGTTATTCGGTTTGGGATTGATTTCTTATGCTTATGAAGAAGTGCATGAGGAAGCTAGAATAGAGTTCGATTCTAAGTTCAATCTCACTAAGGATTATGAGGATGGAATCGATTCTGATAGAAAGGATAATTTTAGAAAAAATGAGTTCGTAATCGATAAGTATTATGTTGCTCTTTTCGTATTAGGCGGAATTTGCATCGCTATTGTAACGGCATATCTTATTTTTTCAAATTTTAATAAAAAGAGTTTTAAAGAGACATTTAAAAATGGAGATAAAGTTACCATATTTGTTCTAACAACCATAATTTTATCTTGCACGATCGTATATGGCTCAATGTTTTTATCGACCGATATGGAAGATATAAAACTTTTAGAGAAAGTTAAAAAAACTAAAAAAGAAGATGTGGATAAAGGTCAAGTTATCAGCAAGAGAAATATAAACTTGAACGATTATGATACGAATATCACTATAGTTGAATCCGGTACTTATACATTAAAGGGTAAATTTGAACACTCGATACTCATAGATTCGTCTGAAGAAGTCATACTCAATTTGAACAATGTCGACATCTATAACGATTCTAGTGCCTCTATTATCAATCTAAGTACGAATAAATTAGTTCTAAATCTATTAAAGAATTCTGAGAACGTAGTTAAAGATGGAGGCTCTAGTGAGTATGATGCATGCATATATTCTAATGGAAACCTAGAAATCAGAGGAGAAGGATCTATTTTTGTGTATGGTTTACAGGACGAGGGAGAAGGAATCGCTACAGAATCGAAAGACATAACTATCAACGGTGGAGACATCACAATCGAGGCAAAAGACGATGGAATAAATGCTGGAGGAGATGGAGGACAAATATCGATCAATGGAGGGAATTTGTTTATTAAAGCATCTGGAGATGGCATCGACTCGAATAAAAATTTAATCATCAATGGAGGAACTATCTATACTATTGGTTCGGCAGGAGGTGGCGATTCTGGTATCGATACTAACGTAGGTTTCGTCATAAATGGAGGCACTTTAATATCTTTAGGGATGGATATGTTAGAATTACCTCTAAAGAGTTCATTGCAAAATTCGATAAGCTTTACTTTAACTGATAAGATAGAAAAAGAAACATTGGTTACTCTAGTAGATGAAAAAGGGAAGGCAATAATATCATTCATTTCCCAAGAAGATTTTAAAACTCTGATATTGAGCTCATCAAACTTAAAATATGGCACATATCAACTATTAACGGGTGGAAAGAATACGGGTAAGTTAGATAATTACATCTATACTAATGGAAAATATACAAAAGGATCCGAAGTTTTAATCGGATCGAAAAATTCATTTGAAATAAAAAATAAAATAACAAATATTAAATAAAACGAGGTGAATTTGATCCATCTCGTTTTAAAATTGTTCATGCATTTTGCTGTTGTTTATTTCGCCGATATTATTGTATCGGCCACTATATTTTATATTGTTATCTCCTATTAATGGAAAGAAATATATCTGTCCAATTTCCATATTTGGATATACTTTTGTAGGGGTAACACAAGTAATTCCTAGTGTCCAGTTACCTTTAAAACCGGCTGCTCCACATCCCGCACTTAAATGAGTAGTTAACCCTATTCTTCCGACTGAACTTCTACCACTCAATAGAGGGACATATTTTTCACATTCTGTGTATTCATTAGTTCTACCTAAATATAAGACGTTAGGTACCAAGGTATATCCTTCTTTAGGGATCTTTATTTTTTTTACTGCATTTTCTTTTTTACAGTCTAAAGTATCCTCGGTATGTACTAAAAGTTCGTCTGCTAATGTTATGTTATAACTGTTAGGATTGATATTGCTTTCGTCGAATGGCTTGATAACTATAGATCCGTCTTTTACTCTTTTAATTATTTCTTCACCAGTTAGCATATAACCTCCTAATAGAATTCTTCGTCTTCGAAGATTCTGCTAGCAGTAGCCTCTACTTGGCCTAGATATTTTCCAGTATATTTTATATTGTTGCTACCCACTATCGGAAAATAACATATCTGCGCGACTTTCATATTTGGATAAATACGAACAGGCTTAATACAACATATTTCCAAAGTCCATGTGCCTTTAAAGCCAATATCTCCGAATCCTGCCGTGATGTGGATAGTTACACCTAACGCTGCTAAACTCAGTTTTCCATAAAGAATTGGAACGAAGTGATCAGTTTCAGTATATTCTAATGTTCTAGATAAATATAATTCCCCTGGTCTTAAAACATAACCTTCTTCTGGTATCTTTATGGTTCTAGTACTGTTCGGCTTTTTACACTCTAACACGTCCTCTTCATATACTTTTAGTTCGTCTGCAATATGAAGACTATAGCTATTTGCCCCAATATTTTTTTTATCAAATGGTGTAATAACTATTTTTCCTTCTTCTATCTGTTTTATTATTTCTTCGCCTGACAACATGCTAATCCACTTCCTTTACTGTACATATTATAACTGTCGAGTATTTTAATTATAGCATAACTATTAATCAATTTGTAAAAAAAACTCATTTTTTTAAATGAGCGATTTAATTTATATTTTCTGTCGAAAATCTATAAGGATTATTGATAGTTCCATCTCCTATCATTGTTTGTACATACTCTGCTTTTAAATTTATTACTGGAGCGACCGCACCGAAGCTATAATCGACATTAATGTTGTAGTATATTTGATCAGTGAAGTAAACTAATACACGAGCACAACCATAGCTTGTATGGCTAGGAGAGAGTGTCCAATACCATGGTCCCTTATACAGATAAAAACTAGAGTTTTCTGTACCATATTTTCCACTTCCCGCTGCAACTATTTCATCTATCGTTATTAGTCCCACTGGATAAGTTAAGTCACTATTTCCTTTTTCTTCATCACTCACTGTAAATGCATCGTTCTTTTGTGGACATATAAATCTTGGCTGTACCTTGTTCACATCATTAAACCATAAACTTGTTCTTACTGTTGGACCATATCCTGTGTAGTTTGTCCCATAGCCTAAACCTGTATCTTCGCTCCAACCAGTTTCTTCTTTTCCCGGAGTCGATCTATCATTACAAAATATAGCATCAGCTACTTTATTTCCTAAATCTTTATCTTCTATATTTTCCTTGTACCACGAATCAACTAGTGACTTTATATCTGAATCTGTATCATTTGTTTGTGCTTGATATCTTGAAATGCTTGGATCTCCTTGTGCACCACCGAACATCCATCCAACATACTTTGCATCATTATATTGGCTATTAAATGCTTTATATGTATATGCTAGTCTTCCTGCATTATTTATTCCATTTGCATATCCTTGCGTTCCATCATATATGATTCTTAAACTTCCGTCTCCATTAATTCTTATGATTCTCCAATAGAAGTCGCCAAACTTGACATAGTTGTTCTCCACTGCTCCTCGATAGTAGTAACTCATTCCATAGTCATCTTCCATCGCATATACGCCTTCATCTGTAGTAGCTGCCAGAGCAAAATTTGGCGATCCTTCATTTACTCCTTTTACTGGTTGATCGTTTAAAATAGACATTACTGCTACAGGGATAAAACCAGGTTCGAAAGCCACATCACCTAATTTGAACTTACTTGTAAATATTGCATTTAAATCGCTATTTTGATTTATATCTAAATCGTTAAATGTAAAGGTTAGTTTATAGTAATATGTCTCTCCTGCTGGTATTGTTAAGTCTTTGGCAAGGTTCCTATCGCCAGGTATTATAGGTATTGGAACATTTTCTCTAACCGTTTCAACAAGCCCCCATTCTCCATCTTCGCTAGTCTTATACTCTAATTTATAAGATAGGGATTCCTCCATGTATGTGTTTATCATATCGCTAAATAACATATTTGTCGTCACATCTTGAGTTCCTGTGTTTCTAATCTTGAATTCCTTTGTTACACTTTCACCCAATGAAAGAGTTGCATTTATTCCATCGGAGTTATCTTCGAATATTAAAGCTAATTTTCCAGAAGTAATAGTTAACTCCTGTTTTTCTTCTCTTACCGAAGTCGTAAAATAACCATATGTGAATAATAGTCCAGTTGTTACTGTGATTAATACCAAAAAAATCGTTAAAATTATTCTCTTTTTATCCATAAAATCATCTACTTTATAATTACATTATATCAGTTCATATACGTATTGTAAATACGCATATAGAGATTGTTAAGTTATTATGTGGTACTATCCTGTCGGGTGGAATTATGTATATTCGAGCTAGCGATTATAAATCGAATGAAATATTAAAATTCATAAGACAATCGACTGATAAAACTCAAAAAGAGTTTGGTTTTGATATAGGAAAATCTAAAGATTGGGTCCAATCTAATGAACTCGGAAGGTCTGATTTTAAGTTTAAGGATTTAATGAGGCTAGCTGAAAAAAATAATGTCGATATAATAATCGTAAGTAAAGATAGCAAAACAAAACTGAAGCAATAAAACTTCAGTTCTTTTTCTTTTTGATTTTCTTTTTTTTATGTTCGAATAATATATCTGTGCTCATAACTATAAACAATAGTAAAATCGTCAATCCTATATATATGTAAGATGCAAATTTGTTATCCCCTATCGTAATCAAAATAGAAATCGCTGCAAAAGCTATATCTATCAAATATATGATCAATACGGTTGTTCGAGTTGAGAATTTCATCTTTAATAATTGATGGTGGAAATGTTCTTTATCAGGAGTACCAATAGATTCTCCTTTTAAGAATCTTCTCATTATGGCAAATAGAGTATCAAAAATTGGAATGGCAAGAATCGCTATAGGAACTACCAAACTGTTGAATGTTACGTTTTTAAACCCTAATAGAGATATAATAGCAATTATGAAACCTAAGAATTGGCTGCCAGCGTCCCCCATAAATATCTTAGCAGGAGGAAAATTATAAACTAGGAATCCTAGTGTTGCACCGGCCATCAAGATGCTTAGTATAATATCTAATCCACCAATTCTATTCGTTATTAGAGCGATTATTGCAATGGTAATGAAATAAATCGTCGATATTCCAGAAGCCAATCCGTCTAGTCCATCTATCAAATTTATCGCATTTATACAAGCAACTATAAAGAATAAGGTAAGATATGGCGCTAAGGAACCAAAATTTATATAGTAGTCAAATAGATAAAAATCTTTTAAGACTATATTTCCATAGTACACAACGATTATGGCGGCAATAAGTTGCCCTACCAATTTATATCTTGCTTTTAGAGGATTTATGTCATCGACAAATCCGAACAGAATTATGACAAAACTCGCTATAACTATCGATAACATCTGAGTCGTTATCTGTCCATATAACATGTAACCTATCAAAAACGACAGATAAATTGCCAATCCTCCAAGCCTTGGCATGGGACTCTTGTGAACTTTTCTTTCGTTAGGTATGTCGAGAGCATTTACATGTATAGCTACTTTTTTGCAAAGCGGTACTAAAATTAAACTCACTAAAAAGCTCGTAATAGCTATTAAAATTATGTTATGTCCATTTACAATCAACGACATAAAATCACTCATTTCAATATTTATTATACATCAAAATGATGAAATTACAATTTATTCGAGTAACATTTTGTAAATTGCTGCCATAATAAAAATGGTGAATGTGATGAACGTAAACGTCCTATTTTTAAAAAATTCTCTAAAGAACAATCCAGATTTTATAGTCAGAGAAATCGATTCTGGAAATAAAGAAAAAATATATGTAGTATATTTTGAAAGTTTGGTAAATTCCACTTCAGTAGCTGATTACACAGTCGAAAGTTTTAGGAATTACCTCAACCATAACAAAAAAATTAAAAAGATCAAACCTCTAATCGTCGGCCCAAAAATCTCAGATATAAAAAGCGATGAAGAGATGTTCTATCTCATGGAAAACGGATTTGCTCTCATATTATATAAAGATGAAAGATACGCAATAGAAGTCAAAGCCGAATTAGATAGAGGTATAACTCTAAGTCAGACAGAGCCAAATATGTACGGCCCAAAAGATGCGTTCTGTGAAAACTATCAAAAAAATATTGGAATCATCAAAAGAAGAATAAAGAACAAGAACTTGAGAATTGAAACTGTCGACCGAGGAGTATATACGAAAACGAAAGTCGGACTCGTCTATTTAGATGATAAGGTCGATGACGTTGTTTTAAAAAAGACAAAAGAAATCTTAGACAGTTTCAAGGATCGGGAAGTAATCGATTCTTATGATATTGTGAAAGAATTTAAGAGAGAAAAAATATTTCCTACTATAATGAAAACTGAAAAGCCAGCAAATGCAGCTAGGTACATTTTAAAGGGTTATATTGTCGTATCGATCGATAATACTCCTTTTGCATTGATACTCAATTCGAGATTCGCTGACTTTATAAATCCTTTTACTACAGACAAGTTCGTAAGCGTTCTTCGATACTTATGTCTATTTCTAACAGTCTTAACTCCAGCTATATATATAGCCTTAATAAATTTTGATCAGGAAGCTATTCCAACTAGTCTTCTTATCAGTTTTAGTGAACAGAGAAGTGGTGTACCTTTTCCTGCAATGGTTGAGGCAGTAATTATGCTCGTCATCTGTGAAATTTTAAGAGAGTCAGATATAAGATTCCCGAGCAATTACGGAAGTAGTGCATCGATTCTTGGAGCATTAATACTAGGAGAGGCGGCAGTTAATGCTGGATTTGTAAGTCCTATAATGATTATAGTGGTTGCCATATCCTTTATAACGGGTCTCATATTTACAGAGGTTAAATTTGTGAACGCTTTAAGAGTTATGAGGTTTTCATTTTTATTCATTGCGAGTTTCTTAGGACTTTATGGATTATCTATGGGTGTAATCGCTTGTATGATCATTATGGCAAATGTCAAACTGGATGAAGGGAATTATTTATGAAAAAATTTATCATTTTAGTTTTAAGTATATTTTTACTTACCGGTTGTTATGACTATCACGAATTAAACGATCTCGAAATAGTTTCTAGTATGCTAGTCGATATGAAAGACGACAAATATGTCGTAAGCATCGAGGTTTTAGATACCAGTAAAAGTGCTAAAAATGGTTCATTTTTCTTAAGTGGAGAAGGAGATAATTTTGAACAGGCTATGAATAACATATTTTATAATTCAGCTATGACTCCTTTTTATAGCCATATGAAAACTTTGATAATAAGTGAAGATGTCGCTAAAAAAGGATTAGAAAAACACTTAGATTTTCTGCTTAGAGATACTCAGTTTCGAAAAGATTTTTATATTTTTGTAACGGATGATATAGATCAATTTTTAGAATATGAAACCGAACCTGCCGAATCTATCGGTGAAATTGCTAAGATGAGTGCTAAGAGAAACCACGAAAAAAATGGTCACTATAAGACTAGTACTTTTCGCGAATTAGTCTATCATTATTTACGAGACAATTATTATGTTTTGGGTTCTATAAATATCAAGGATGAAAAAATAAGTTTAGATAAAACATATGCTGTAATAGATAATAAACTCGGATTTGAAATAGATAAAGAGGCCGTTTTATTAGAAAATCTTATTTATGAAAACAACAACACTTTTCAAATTTACGGAGATTATAATTATGAAATCCACGGCTATAAATTTGAAAGGGAGATTAAAGAAGATAAAATCGTTTTGAGTCTTAAGGGACATGCTAGACTATTAGATTCTATCAATACCGATTCTCTCGATGAGAAAGAATTAGAGAAGTTGGAAAAAAATTTAAACGATAAAGTCGAGAAAAAATTCAATGACATTGTCGAGTATTCTAAGAGAATGGATCATGACATATTCAATTTTAATTTCTTTTATTATATGTATTATCCTAAATTAGTAAAAGAAAATTCTTGGAAGAATTTAGAATATGAAATTAAGAGTGAATTATATATTAGTGAGAAAGGGCTCTTGTTAAATTCGTTAGGAGGAAGCAAAGATGGGAAATAGAGATGTGTTTTTTTACAGTCGAGTACTATTCTGGGGCTTCGGCATTTCTTTAATACTGAATTTAACCGGTACAGGGTTTTGGATTTCAGAACTTTTAGGCGCTTTAATAAGTTTTGTGATATTGTTATCTGTAAAAAAAGTGAACCGCTCTAAATTATTTAAGAAGATATCCGGATTTATTTTTGCCTTTTTTGCCACTATTATTCTTGTAAATATGGGAGGAACGATGTATCTTCGACAAACTCCCCAATTTGTGCTTGCCATTCTTCCTATAATCGTAGGTTTTATGTTAAGTCAGTCAAAGGAGTCAGCATACAATAGAGTAGTTTTATTGTTATTCATATTTTCGATCTTCATGTTCTTTTTTGCTGGAGCTATCCTTAGTCCATCTCTAAAACCTGCGAATGCGTTACCTCTATCTTTTAATTTTTTAAACATATTAAAAGGTACTGTAATATTCGTTTTAACTAGCATAACACCTGTACTATGTTTAAACGATTTTGATGATAAAAAGAGTTTACTTACATATTATTCGACATCAACTATAACGGTTATTGCAATGTCCTTATTGATAGTAATGGTACTAGGAAACCAAGAAGCGATGCTCTATAGATATCCAGAATTTGTGCTACTTAAGAGAATAAAGATATATGAGTTTTTCTCTAATGTCGAAAATTTATTCGTCATAATGATAGTAACCGATTTTATTACTACTATAGGAGCTGGGTTAAAGAATATGGAACTTAATGGAAAAATCAAACCTACTGTTGTCATCATACTTCTATGTCTATTGACTTCTATTTGCTGTTCACATACAAACATAATGACGACATTTTACTTTTATTATCCATATATATTGATGCCCCTACTTATTGTGACATTATTTCCTAAAAGAAAATCGTATAAAAAACCAGAGATCTAACTATTATATAAATAGGTGAAAATAAATGACATTGATTCCAACAGTCGTAGAAAAAACGTTTAACGGTGAAAGAGCATTTGATCTTTATTCAAGGCTTTTAAACGATAGAATAATTTTCTTGAGCGGTGAAATAACCGATGACAGTGCGAATATAATCGTATCAGAACTGTTGTATTTAGATTCTATCAGTCATGAGGATATATCATTATATATAAATAGTCCAGGGGGATCTGTTGTTGCTGGACTAGCAATCTATGATACTATGAATTTTATCAAAAGTGATGTCTCTACTATAGTCGTCGGAATGGCTGCTTCTATGGGATCTTTTCTCTTAGCAGCGGGCACTAAAGGTAAAAGGTATGCTCTTCCTAATTCCGAAGTTATGATTCACGAAGTACTAGGTGGAACAGAAGGACAAGCAACTGTGATAAAAATTCAAGCAGATAGAATATTAAAACTTAGAGATAAAATGAATTCTCTTCTAGCAAAACACACTGGAAAGAGTATCTCGAAAATAAATAAAGATACCGAAAGAGATAATTTCATGAGCGCTAAAGAGGCTAAAGATTATGGGATTGTAGATCACGTTTTCAAACAAAAAGACGATAAATAGTCGTCTTATTTTTGTTCGCTTAAAGCGTATATATCAATTTTTTGTTTTCTTTTATACTTAGTATTTGCATATTCAAATTTTAAAGTATTGGTATCATTCGGTAGCTCGAATATGTCGATCGTGTAATCTTCTATATATATAAGAAGTTTTATGTCGTCTTTAATTCCCAAATACATGTGTGTATCACTATTATTAAGAAAACTTAAATAAGGAAATTTTAAAACACTATAAAATTCCCAGGAATCATTATAGAAAAATTTTAAAATTTCTAATTCTGGCGTTGCACTCTTACCACAGACTTTTTTATCGATTTCATTAGTTATATGAAGTGGAGCATATTTTCCACTCTCGTCTAAAAATTCATCGAAAGTCATGTTGAATATATTAGAGAGTATTCTCAAATTAGGGAGTTCTGGAATACCGAGATCTCCTTCCCATTTTGCTACAGCTTGGCGCGTAACGTTCATAAGTTTGCAAAATTGAGATTGAGAAAATCCCAGCCTTTTTCTGGCGTCTCTTATTTTTTCGCCCAATGTCATAGTAATCACTTCTTTCTGGGTTGATTTTACTATGAATATGCACATTTTAGATAGATGTAAAGTGCATTTTTTTGGCTAAAAATGGTAGCATTTTGTATTTTTTAGTCTTTAAAAGACGCATCTACGTAAAAAATAGGCCTATTTTCTTCAAAATACTTCTTTTCGAAGTCTGTCATAATATTTGGAATCGGAATTTCACTGTGATGTAAATCTAAGCTCACTCTATCGAAGACATACCAGTATTGAGATAGCGTTTCTAGAGAATATGCGAACAGACCTCTATTGTCAGTTTTCAATATTATGTGTTTATGTTTTTTCCAAATCCTATCGTAAAGTTTTAAATAGTTAAAATGAGTAAATCTCTTCTTCTCATCGATCTTTTTAGGCCAAGGTTCGGAGAAAGTCAAATATATCGTATCTATTTCCTTACCGAAGATGTTGGCAACGTTTTGGGCATCGTCATTAATAAGCTTTAGATTTGATAGGTTCTTTTTTCCTAATCTTTCGACTGCCTTTACCATCTGGGAATCGTTCAGCTCTAATCCTATGAAGTTAATATTTGGATGAGCGATCGCCATATTTATTATGAACTCTCCTCTTCCCATTCCGAGCTCTAAATGTATAGGATTCTTATTGCCAAAAAAGTCACTCCATTTATTTTTATATTTAGTTGGATCGGAAACTAAAAATGAGCTTTTTTTAATTATTTTATCTGCATCTTTTACTTTATTATATTCCATTTGTCATGCGCCTTTCTTTTTTTTATCTATTGGTAGCCCGTCACAAGTATTAATTATTATATTCCTTATCTCTTCCTTATCTTCTGTATCTATCAAATACATAGGTTTAGCACCTTGATATGGTATTGCTTCCTCTAGTGAAAAAGATCTATTCGTGTCGGTAATCTTCACGAGCAGTCTTTCGTCGTATATTCCTCCAAATAGAATTCCTCTATAGTATAAAAGATACTCACCCATCATAGGTTTACAAGTTATTTCATCTAGCAAGTTTAATTTTTCTAATATGAAATCTCTATATTCTTTAGTTGTTGCCATATAATTTCTCCTCGACTCGATTATAACATATTTTTTAGAGTCGATAAACTTTTATCTATCTCAAACAAAAATCTACGAGTTCGTAGATTTTAGGGTAACCAAAACAGCAAGTCTATCGACTCTATTAGAGTCTTTTTGAACATCGGATTCATTCCACATAGTTTGATAGTACTTCCGATCAGGGTATACGCACTTGTAAGGCTTATGAGTAGTCCAAATACACCATTTGGTTTTTGGAGTAAAAATACTTCTAATAAAAATACTATAGCACTTCCTATAAAAATAGATTTATAGAGATTTAACTTCTTTTTTTCAGTCATGTCTTTCTCCTTTTAACAATTATATTATTCTGTTTGGTTTGATATTATAGCACATAGAAAAATTATTTCCACATTTTTTAACTATATTTTATTTAAAAAGTAGATAGTATATACTATCTACTCCAAAAATAATTTATTAAACATCTCTTCTAAAAATTGTTCATCATACATCTTGTCTTCTAGATATTTGTCGAAATTTTTTTCATCTTCGATTTTCTCAAAGTCGGGATATATACTTTCCACCTTCGATTTTTCTACTCTGTACGAAATGTTACTAGTATTAAAAGTTATGTATTTTAAGTTTCCTATCATCGTAAACATCGAAATAGTATTATATATCAAAGCCTTTTTAAAGTAATCGTCCGTATCTTGATACCAAGAAGTCAAATGATAGTTTATAATCAATCCTTCGTGAGTTGCATCGATTTCAAAAGTATAACCATGCTCTGCAAGTGGCAAAGTATTGATAAGATTACCTGTGTTGCTGTTATTTCCTATATATCTGTTTTTATATCTGACGATCGAAGCAAAACCACTTCTATCTCTCTTAAAAGGAGATTTAGGTATAGTATCTTCTGTGTATTCTTTTTTGGCATCGACGATATAGTATTCGTTTTTAGTATCATAATTGATTCTGTATACTTTATAAAACGGAGCTTCATATACGATCATATCACTTCCAGTCGATTTTAGAAGTGAAAATCTCGGCGCAACGTGATAGTTTAAAACAGAAATAAAATCTAATATTATTAAAAATGCTAAGAAGACCGAAAATATAATTGCACTCAGGAACACTCTTTTATGTAATCGTTTGGTTCTAAAAAATCTAAAGGAACCATATGTAAAAACTGATACTCCTACAATAGAATATATAGAACCCCAACTGCTATCAGTTGGTGCTATCGCAAAGGCTCCTATAATTATGATAAGTCCTATGAACAAAATCATACTATTTATCTTTTTTTCGTGTGACATCAAAATCTTTCTAGAGTAATCTATGGCACTAAAAATATTTTCCTCACTTTTTTTGACGTACTCTTCTTTATCTATTTTCTCTCCACTCAAAAGATCGTTTACAGAAATATCTAAGATTTCACAGAGAGGCTTAAATAGAGATAGATCTGGCATACACCTAGCATTTTCCCAATTACTTATAGATTTATTCGTAACCCCTAATTTTTCTGCTAGTTCAGTCTGAGTTATTTTTTTCTTTTTCCGGCAAGCACATAGAAACTCGCCTATCTTTTTTTGATCCATATTTTTTTTCCTTTCATACCATTATTATAGTACAAAAGACTTTATTTAACAGGAAACATCTCTAGACTTGGCTTTTTATTAGGCTATCAAATCGTTTTCAACACAAAAAGGCACTACTTCATTTTTAAGTGTATTAGAAAGTTCTATATCTTTACAATTAGTATCATACCAGTAAAAATTCTCGATCTCTTCAGACGTCTCTAATTCACCGTCTAGAGTACCAGTATATTCGAAGACGTAAAAGTGAATTTTAGTAGTTCCATCACTAGTTGCTATTTCGTCGAACTCCATAATCAGTTTAAAGTTATTTTCATCAAATATCGCTTTTGTACCTAATTCTTCATGACATTCTCTAATGGCAGCTTTTAGGGGTGTTTCTCCCTCTTCTACTCGTCCTCCTATCATTTGATAAGTTGGCCTTTTACGAGGCTTATCGATTAATAATTTCTTTTCTTTAAAAAACATTGTCCCAACGACATCCATAATATTTCTCCTATCTATGGTATTTATTTTAACACATAAATATGAAAAAGTCTTATCATCATTTTGAATTGTTAAAAGTAGTTCATTATATGCTGTCTACTTTTTTAATTATTTCGTTATCTAGATCAAACGTCACTATGTCTTTAGTATTAAAATATTTGGTAGCAACTTCACAACCCATTAAACACGGTATATTAAATTCTCTAGAGAAAATTGCAGCATGACATAAAACTCCTCCATTGTCGACAATTAACGCTTTAATATCTTTTATATATTTAACATCTTTTGCTGTCGTAACTTCGCATATCAATATCTTGTTATTTAAATCTATATCTTTAAAATTATTACCTTTTACTACTACACATTCTCCAGTAATTACTTTTCCATTTTTAAATGTCGATTGTCCTTTGATCCCGTCGAAATTATTTTCTTTGAGCATATCGTTTTGTAACTCATTAAATCTGTTTTTAACCGTATTAAAAGTAGATACGTTTGTAATCACTTTATTGTTATATTTTTTGTTGCGTAAATTTAAAATTACGAAGCCATTTTTTTGACGCTTTTCAATCCGTTTAAGTAATTTAATTTTATCTATTTTTTGATCACATAGATGGATAAGTTCCTCGACATGGATATAAAGTTTAAAAGTTTTAACATCTAAATCTATTTTAAAATAGTCTACTACATATTTAAATATTTTATCATATATTGGGAAATAGCTGTTGGTTTCGTTATTGCGCCAATTTTCGATATTCTCTAATGTTTTTTGGTCTAGTTTCTGATGTAGCGCTTGGCCAAGAGATCCGATCAAATATTCATAGGAGTTTAGGATAGCATTATACTTTATAATTTTTTTTAATTTTTTGTTGAAGTTATAAAAATCGTTTTTGTTTATGTTATCTTCGACTAGTGGCGATAATTTTTTAATGCTTATAGATATATCATTAAATTCTTTAATATACTCATTTATATCTTTGGATGTATGATTTTTTATCGTGATTTTATCGAGTGGCGGTTGATTACCATTAAATGCCCTTATTTGCCTTTCATTATGCGGATAATATATAGTAATATCTTCAGTTATTTTATTATTTATTCTCGCATTTTTATATTTAGTTGCCCTTAAGATCCAAAGACTCCTATTAAATAATGTCCAATCGTTATTCTTAAAACAACACCAAAACTCTGTATTAATATAGTTATTCAAAGAAAAGTATACCTTAGTAATAGGTCTGACTTGAAATAGATAAAATTCTTTACCTTTAAAACAGAATTCTATTTCTATATCATTATTAAAAATATTTTTTAATCTTTGTAAATTGTTTTCGATTATCATCAATTTTTCTTTTTCTATGCTCTCAATATTTTTGCATATTTTACCTGCTATATGGTACGTTTGAGGTATTACTTTTCCACTAACTAAATCTTCGCATTGCGAATAAGTCATATCAATTAGCGTTTCTTCTTTTCCATTTGTGGGATTAATAGAGAACGCTATGCCGGATATATCTGAAATTATCATTTCTTGGATCAATACGTCAAAAGAAAAGTCTTTTATCAACTTATTTTCTTCTATGTAAGCGGAGACATTCTCGCCGAATCTCGAAGCCCAACATCTCTTTATATTATCTATTAAAGTTTCTGCATTAGTATTCGTAAATGAATCAAATTGCCCCGCGAAAGAGTGATCATCACCATCTTCTAAAGATGCGCTCGATCTAACAATTACTTTATCATATTTATTTTGTTTATAATATTTTAAAAGGTTTTCTTCATCAGGAAAATATCCATTCATTATCTGTTTTTTAATCTTTACTATATCATTGCCAAATGTTACATTATTTAAAGTTAAAAATTCTTTGAAAATATCATTTGTAATTATAAAACCTCTAGCAATGTTGAAATCTCGGTATAGTTTATTTAGATTTCCAGCTTTTCCTTTCATATTACAACTTGTGCCCAATTCTTCTATTTTCATCGTGATACTCCTTTCTTTATTTCTCTTTCCACTACCTCTTCTAAACTGTCATGAGAATCGTATAGTCTTCCATTAATGCCACATTTTTCTGCATTTATTATATTTTGATAGTTGTCATCTAAAAACAAGGTGTCTTTCGGGATTGCTTTTAAAAGTTCTATTGCTCTACGATAGAATCTTATGTCCGGTTTGTCAGAACCAATGTAGAACGAATTTATAATATCTTCTCTTCTGATGTATCTATATAAACCTATTTCTTCAAACCAGGCGTCGATTTCTTTAATGTTATTCGTCCATATAGATGGTCTTATATTCATGTCCTTCAACATCTCTAAAGTCGGGATTGCTTCTTTCCTCAGTCTGTGTATTTTTAAATAAATCTCTGGTATTTTGTGACTAGCATATTCTATCAATTCTTTATCTCGTATGTTCCATCGATTCATATAAGACTTAAACAAGAATAATTCTTCTTCACTGAGTGAATTGAAGTCTTGATATGCTAGGACTCCTCCTAAATCAAAAGCGACCGTTTCAATTTTTGTCATAGTACTTGCTCCTTTTAAAGAAGTTTATCAAATAACCCTAATTTATATCAAAAAAGTAAAAAATATATTTTAATGTTACCTTAATGATGTTATAATTTTTTTATGAAAAGATTATCTAAAAAAGAACTCATAGAAATTTTAAATAAAAAAGCTAACTCAACATATCACGAGTTAGCTCTTTTAACTGGTTATCATCCGAAATCTTTAGCAAGAATTAGTTCAATGATAAAAAGGAATAGATACGATTTAATCGACAATAAACGAAGTGAATTGAATAGATCTATTATTGCCGATTATTTAGATAGTAGTTGCAAAACATATAAAGAATTCTATAGTTTAAATTCATTTAAATACGGCGTTAGTTATTCTACTCTTTGTAAGGTTTTAAAAGACGCTAAAGATAAAAGAGAAGCTGTATT
>CAJUKM010000007.1:17327-41640 GCA_910587535.1 uncultured Bacilli bacterium | reverse complement strand
ATTTTTTCATTTACACTGGCATCACTCAATTCCGGTTTCATTTTATAATATAGACACGGATAATTTTAAACAAATAAAATTGACATAAACCCTCATAAATGCTATAATTGAAAAGCAATTTGCTTAAGGAGGGAATATTATGGCAACTAAAATTACTAATAAAAAACCTAATTTTGCTAACGCAAGATCTCATGCAGAAAATATAACTAAGAAAAAACAATCCGTTAACTTACAGAAAGTAAATATAAACGGTGAAAAAGTCGTCATGAGCGTTAGAGAATATAGAACACTTAAAAAAGCCGCTTAATAACGGCTTTTATTTTGGCTTTAAACCTTAGAATAGAAGAATAAACGAAGTTTAATTGCTAGGTCGATTACTTTAAATCTTACCTAGAGATTAAAGAACTGCACCGATTATAATAACTAATAAAATGAATAAAACTAAGATAAATGCTGCTCCAGTAACGCCGTTATATGCATTTTGAGATCCACAATTCATAAATTACCCCTCCTTTTTATCTTTTCATAGTATTCTATGGTAATAAACTATTAAATGTTCACAAAAATCCATAAGTTTTTAAATTCAAGTTAAAAATTTATTCATTACTTAATCGACTAAGTCTGACTTCGTCTGATTAAAGAACTTCTTGTTTTTTATACCTTAAAATGGTATGATATTTAATGTTAGGGAGGAATGAACATGAAGAAGAAATTGGTAATGATGTTAGCCATAGTAACTTTACTTTCAGGCTGTGGAAAGATTCCAAAATTGAGTAACGGTGAGGACGCAGTCGTATCTTTCGAAGATGGTTCTATGATAAGTGTAAACGAACTATATAATGAAATGAAAAACGACTACGCTACGAACATTTTGATCACTATGATCGATAGAAAGATATTAGAAGCAGAATACGAAGATAAAATAGAAGACTCTAAAGAATATGCTAAAAACTATGTCGAATCTTTAAAAAAATACTATGTAAATGAAAATGGAGAATACGACGAGCAGAGTTTATTAAGTGCAATTAGTACTTACTACGGATACAATACTTTAGAAGAATTCGAAGAGTCAGTCAGAATTAACTATTTGAGAAATAAGGCAATCGACGACTACGTAGGAGAAAAACTCACAGACAAAGAAATCGAAAAATACTATAAAGATGAAATCGTCGGTGATAGAGACACTTATCATATTCAAATAGTTCCAGATGTTAAAACAAGCATGACAGACGCTGAAAAGAAAGAAGCTGAAGAAAAAGCCTTAAATGAAGCAAAAGCTTTGATAGCTAGACTAAAAAAAGGAGAGTCTTTTGAAGACCTTGCTAAAGAAAACAGTGATGATGAGGCTACAAAAGAAAAAGGTGGAAGCTTAGGATTCATAAATAAAGGATCTAACGGAAGCGAAGAATTTGACAAAGCACTTTATAACTTAAAAGTAGGAGATTTTACTGAGACTCCAGTAAAAACTACTAACGGTTATGAAATAATCTATGTAAAAGAAGAAAAAGAAAAAAAATCGTTAGAAGACGCTAAAGATGAAATCAAAAAAGCGTTAATAAACCAAAAGTTAGAAGCTGATGCTACATTACAGATAACTGCAATAACTGAGTTAAGAAAGAAAAACGGAGTCGAAATCGTCGATTCTGAGATAGAAAAAAATTATAACAAATACATAAATAACTTAATGGACGCAGCTAAAAAAGAAAACGTAGCAGACAAAGATTAGTCAAAATAGAACCACAAGTTGTGGTTTTTTTTTTTGACTTTCTGTGATATAATCGACAGAGAATAGGAGTTGGCTTTATGACTGCAAACCAAATAATCATGTTAATAATAATAGTGCTCACAAGTATCATAGTTGTCTTTGGAATATATTTTTTAATAATATTCTTGCTTAATAAAAAGAGAGAAAAAAAATTGGATACTATCTTTAACCCTACTAATTTAGTAGAAGAAAATTCTCTCATGAACATGATGGATGAAAAACGAAACCTGGAGTTTACTAAAGAAGAAAATAAGCATCAAGATCGCTTCGTAGTAGATCAGGAGATGGTTGATATCATAGCAGTAGAAGAGAATAGCATACCTCAATCGCAAAAAGCTAATCCATTTGGAGTAGATATGACCATGCGAACAAAAGATAACACTCCAATAGAGCCTCAAAGTGAAAATCGCAATAAGTTTATAAACTAAAAAAACGCTTAACAAAAAAGCGCTTTTTTTATTCATCCATACTGTTTAAGTACTCGTTTATTTTATCGATAGAAAATCCTTTCATATACATCTTATTTCTAAATTTACTATTTAAATCGACACCACTGTATTTGATAGATAATTTTCTAAGCGTTGCGTCTGCCTCTTTTTTAAATACTTCTCTATCATCTAAAATAAATTCGCTTAAAGAACTCTTTATCAATTCACTAGAATAACCGTTTACTATCAGTTCATTATACATCTTATTCTTAAATAGCGTTTCTCCATTCTTGTTGATTTTTGCCTTTTTAGCTAATATTTTTTCGATTCTTCCTATCCAAATGCTATCGTCTATTTTAGACAAATATTTAACGATTACGCTTCTTCCTATACCTAGTTTTATAAGATTAGTTTCGATTTTTTTGGGGCCTGATAATGTCAAATTGATCGCATCATTTATATAAGCTTGTGCATATCGATCCTGATCGAGATATCCTTCACTT
Source organism: uncultured Bacilli bacterium (assembly GCA_910587535.1). Lineage (GTDB taxonomy): Bacteria > Bacillota_I > Bacilli_A > RF39 > UBA660 > RUG11867. The sequence continues at coordinate 38,944 of CAJUKM010000007.1, read as the reverse complement.
CTCAATCTAGTTATAGAATAACCTATGGCATAATTAGAAAAATCATATTTTTTTAGGTATTTTCTTATCTCCGTTTCTGTACGCATTTTAACGCTAAGATATTTTAATGATTTGTAATAAGCATCCAAAAGCGAATTTTCTTCTAGAACCTCGTTTAACTTTTTTTTATCCAACTTTTTATCTATTAGAAGCTCATAATTTAAAATTATATCGTCATAGAGTTCATAACTTTTTCCATCATCTAAAGTTATTTCATAGAGGTTTCCTCTCTTTTTTTTATAGCTCTCTATTTTCATCGAGTATCACTTCTTTTCTACCCGTTATAATAAAATATTTAATAATCTTTGTCAAACCACTAAAAAAGATCAAGCGTCTCGATCTTTGCAAGCTTGATCAGTCAAGTTCAATATATCGTATTTATTTTGTACGTAAAAGTTCAATCTATCTCTATGAACGAAGACGAATATAAAACTTCCTATTAAAAAGGCCACTATTACTAAGTATAACAACAATTTCTTTTTTGTCACTAAGATCTTCCTCTTATCACTTTTTAATATTTCTCGTTTTAAACTTAAATAATAGATATCTCGGATAATTTACAAATTTTTTAAAGCCTACCCTAATTCTACTTTTGCCATCGTCGATCTCGACGTTAGATAAAGCTGAATAATCGACTTTAAAAATCTTATCGACTCTATCACTGTCTTCATATTCACCGTAATAAATGTTTCTTCCTAAAATAGATATGCTACCCGTCGCTTTATAAAACAACTCGACTACTTCTCTACCCTTAGCTTTAAATCCACTGATATTAAAAGTCTTTCCGTAGATCTTACTAGATCTCATGATACCTAAAACTAGATCGTTTAAATTTTCTTTCGTTATGAAATCGATGGTTCTATCCAATCTCATATGATTTATAAAATGGTTCTTACGAGTTAGGACTATCGGCATACGCAAAATGGCATACTTTTTCAAATTACTTCTAATATAATCTTCACTGCGAATGAGACTGATAGAATAATAATCTTCGGGATGTGTAGATTCCGTATCTATAGAAAGCTTTCTAACTTTTTTATGCGTTTGACCATATACACTTATAAAAGACATATAGATATATACACATTCTGGATTCAACTCGTTGATGGCGTCAACTATATTCTTAGTCCCGTTAAAGTTAGTAGAATTAGCAATAGTCTCGTTAAGATCGGCAAGCGGCGGCATAATTCCAGCATAATCGATTACGATATCGTTTCTCTTTACCAAGTCTCTAACGAGGTTGGCATCTTCTATATCGCCATATACAACCTTGACTTGATCTTTTATTTTGACAAACTTTTTTAGACTGTCTCTACTCTCCAAATCCAAAACTGTTATGTTACAATTAGTCTCTACTAACTTCTCTACGAGATTAAAGCCTATCTTTCCAGCACCACCAGTTATTAGTACATCTTTCATATTAACCTCCTATAGCTAAAATACCGAGCATAAAGAGAATTCCCACTCCCAAACCAGCAACAGAGTACTTTTTATTTTTTGAAGCACCTAGTTCTATAAGCATCTCGAATAAGACTAGGTATATTATCATTCCTATCGTAAGACTCATAAGAGAACCAAGTACGAAATCGCTTATACTTTTAAACACCATCATTAAGAGGGCTCCTAAGAAGGTACTAAAAACGAGGATTAAAATATTTGATATGACATAAATCTTGCTCTTTTTAGTCTCTCCTAAAGTAGCAGCTATTTCTATTCCAAAAGGTATATTGTGAAGTCCTACTCCTATAGCCATCAATATCCCTGCTTTAGAGTCTAGTAAAGCTATATTATAAATTCCGATTCCCTCTATTACATTATGGACGATTAAAGCCAAAGTACTTATTATTCCTATGTGTTTTAAATGTTTATCGTGTGTTTTAATCTCCGCGTCGTGGTTGTGATGAGGAACTAGTATATCTATTAGTTTGAGCATTACTATTCCTATGACTATGAATATATACATGAAAAAGGTGCCTTTTTCCTCTAAAAGTTCCATAACTTCTGGAACTATGTCAAACGCCAATAACAAAAGCATGACGCTAAACGACATTCCAATACTAAATTCGATCAAACCTTTTTTTTCTTTACCAAAGAAAGCAAGTAATGCTCCCAATAAAAAGAATAAACCGGCAATTAATGTAACTAATAATGCCATATGATACTCCTATTCCAATATAATTTTACCCTCTATATCGATCGGTAACTCCTCATTTTCGGTCACATAATAATAAAGCATATATTTATCTGTACCCATGTAAGAGAGTTCTTTTCCATCTATGAGTTTTCCATCAGAGATAAAGTCTTCAAATGATCCGTTTTTGATGAGATTATAACGGTTGTCAGATTCACTATAAGAAAGAAGTCGCCACTTTATATTTTTAACGTTGCTTTCTTCAGTTATCCCGATATCTTTTAAAGACAAAGAATAAAATACTGTTTCTTCATTATCACTCGCGTTTCTGACGATAAAATCCAATTTATTGCCATCTACATAATCTTTATCGGATGTAAAAAACTTTATCGATTCAAATTCATAATTTCCGAATAACAAAACCTCGTTTTTTCCCTCAACTCGTGAGAGATATTTTCCTCTTTGATTCGTTCTAGACAAGACAGAAAAATATATCCCTGCCAAGAACAGAGGAATTATTAAAGCTACGATGACTGCAGATAAGAAATACGTTTTTTTATCCATCATTTTCACCTAGCATAATTCTACTATATTTTAACCACTTATGCAATTAGTCTTTTTTGTCGAAATAACGCTCCTGACTCTTCGCATTTAGATCGAAACTTGCAAACTTTTTCTCTTTATAAAGTGGATAAGCTGCCGCTGCTATCATCGTTGCATTATCCGTGCAATACTTAAATGGAGGAATCGATAATTCTACATTCTCATCCTTGCACATAACCTCTAATTCACTTCTCAAGTATTTATTAGCGCTCACTCCACCAGCGACTATGACATTTTTAATGCCATATTTTTGGATTGCTAGGCGAGTTTTTCTCACCAACTGTTCGATAGCGACATCTTGAAACGATCTAGCTAGGTCGTACTTATCGATATCCTTTCCTCTCTGTTTTTCATTATGTACTAAATTTATCAAATAGCTTTTTAATCCACTATACGAAAAATTTAAAGATTCGTCGTTCATAGGAATCGGCAAATCATATGTATGCTTTCCTTCCAAAGCGTACCTTTCTACGTTTGGACCACCCGGATAACTAAGCCCTAAAATTCTTGCCACCTTATCATAACATTCTCCTATTGCATCGTCTAAAGTAGATCCTACTACTTCGAAGTCATAATCACCATTCATCAATACTAATTCGGTATGTCCCCCACTTACAACTAGACCTAATGAGGGGAAAATGATCTGTTTATTGAGGTTATTGGCATATATATGTCCTGCTATATGGTTGACTGCTATGAGTGGTTTTTTATGTATTAAAGCTAATGTTTTAGCGAATTCTAATCCGACTAAAAGACATCCCATGAGTCCTGGAGCATAAGTAACCGCTATGGCATCTATCATATCCCAATCGACTTTACTGTTACTCATGACATCCTCTAATACGAGTGTGATACTCTCTGTGTGCATTCTGCTTGCTATCTCTGGAACTACTCCGCCATATAATGCATGAGTTTCCATCTGTGTTCTTATACACGTATAAACATCTTCTACGCCATTTTTTACGATCGCTATGCTAGTCTCATCACAACTAGTTTCTATTCCTAAAATATATACATCCTTTTCCATCAGCACACCTTCTCCATTGCAAATGCTTTATCTTTTCCACCGTAATAATTTTCGATTTCTCTCACTATTTTAAAACCATTTTTCTTATAAAATTCTATTGCTATAGTATTTGTTTCACGTACTTCTAACATGACTCTTTTTATTTCACTTGTTGCAACAAAATCTATAAGCGTCGTTCCCAAACCTCTTTTTCTAAAATCTTCTGCTACTACAATATATAAGATATCCAAAACTTCATAAAGTTTTGAGAAAACGATAAATGCTTCTACCAATCCATCCTCTTCGTATACGACTATTCTCTCTCTAGTAGACAATTTGTCAAAATCGAATTCGCCCTTTAGATATAGACCTAACTCTACTATCCTTTCTTTGTCCTCATCGAGGTATTCTCTTATCATTTTAAAACGTCTATCTCCTTAATATAAACGGGATTTACGAGATGGGGATTTAGAGCGAGACGATCTCTTAAATACGCATCGATCTTGATAAAATCTATTTCTTTTTCTTCTAGTACTTTATAGATTCCTGATGAAATTAGCTCTTCAAAATCGCTCTTTTTCTTATAATATGGCTCAGAATACTCTTCGTCCTTCTTAAACGAATAATACACCCCTTTCGAATCGTTTATACAAACTACATCGAATTTAGATGTACTACTAGCTCCATACATCTCCAAAGAGGTAATCGTTTTTATGGGTATATCGTATGAATAGGCAATCGTCTTAGCAACAGTAACTCCCAATCGCACTCCAGTAAAACTTCCAGGACCATTCACAACTATAATCTCTCCGATTTCCTCTAAAGATACAGAACATTCGCTCAAGATACTCTCTAAAGCTGGCACGAGCTCTACGCTATGACTCCTATCGCTAGAAGCTTCTTTTCTAAAAACTTTATTCTCTATTTGCAAAATTATAGTTATTTTTTCACTGTGTGTATCGATAAAAAGTTTTTTCATAAATTCGTCTCCTAAGTGCATTTATTATAACGCAAAATTAAAAAAACTACAATTTTGTAGTTCTATAAAACAGCACTCAAAAGATCTTCGTAATCTTGGCCATATGGTGTCAAAGTCATAACTCTCGTTTCCTCGTCGATAACTTTAAACTTGATTTCTAATCTCTCCTCTGGTAGGATGTCTTTTATTATGTCTGACCATTCGATTATAGTGACTCCACCCTTAGAAAAATAATCTGACAATCCGATGGAATCTCCTTGTCCTTCTTCCATACGATATACGTCCATATGATAAAGAGGCATCTCACCCATCAAATATTCTTTGACGAGGTTGAATGTCGGACTTGTAATAGTCTCATCGATTCCTAAAGAACTTGCAAAACCTTTGACAAATACGGTTTTACCACTTCCTAGTTCTCCTTTTAAGCATATAACCATATTGGGAAATTTTTCTGATTCTATGTTTTGAGCTAGCTCCATAGTGTCTTTTTCACCGTGGCTAGTATATTTATATTCATTCTCTATGTTCATATCTTATCACCAAAATAATTATATAAAATAACTTCTATAAAGGTCAACATATTTTACGCTCCTTTTTGTAAATTACAACTTTAATCGTAAACGTTCCAAAAGAAAAAAGGAAACCTCAAGTCTCCTCTTGTTCTTCTGGCACTGACGTCCAAATACATGAGCTCACTTATAAACAACAAGTGAACTTCAGGTAGATACATATCTCATATCTACATTATTATTGTGAACAAATTTCTAATAAATATACATTTATTTTTCTTTAATTTCAATTTGCTTTTTAGAAGGTTTCTCTTCTACTTTAGGAACGACTATTTGAAGTGTACCTTTTTTAAACTCTGCTTCGATAGATTCGGTATCTATGTCGCCTACGTAGAACGAACGACTAAATTTTCCATATCTTCTCTCACGACGTATATAGTTTTTACTATCTTCGTTATCTTCTGCAACTTTTTCAGCTGAAATAGTCAAATAACCGTTGTCACATTCCAAAGTAATGTCGTCTTTATCGTATCCAGGTACGTCCAGAACGATATGATAATCTCCATTCTTTTCATAAACATCGCATTTCATTTGGTCCTTTATGGCAGGTTCAAAGAAATCGTCAAAGAAATCATCTCCTAAATAGAATTTTCTTGGTATCAAATTCATATTTTTCATCGCCTTTCTGATATAATAATAACACCATTATTAGCACTTGTCAACAAAGAGTGCTAATAATGTGACTGTTTTCTATATTATTATGGATTAAAAGTATATTTTTAAACATTAAAAAAGACCTTTCTGGTCTATCTTATAACTTTAATCGTTTCGATTATGCTTCTATCCTCAGGAAGAACATACCCACTGTCGGAGTCGACTACAGGAGTCTTAGTCGCTATTTCATCGACTATATCCATACCTTCTGTTACGTGTCCAAAGCCTGCATATTCTCCATCTAAAAAGTTGCTATCCTGATGAACTATAAAAAATTGTGAACTGGCACTATCGGGATCTTTTGATCTTGCCATAGATATCGTCCCTCTATTATGCTTTATAGAATTGCCCACTCCATTAGAAGAAAACTCACCCTTGATAGTTTTGTCGGAACCACCCATTCCATTTCCCTCAGGATCTCCACCTTGAATCATAAATCCATTTATAACTCTATGAAATGTTAAGCCATCGTAAAAGCCCTTATCTGCTAGTTCGACAAAATTTGTTACAGTAATAGGAGCAACATCTGCATCCAATTCTGCCTTTATGACACCTTTATCTTTAATTGTTATTTCTACATTGATAGTACCCTTCAAATTCTCATCATCCTTTCCACATGAGTTCATAGTTACAATCATAACGAACATAAAAATTACAAGTAGTATTTTTCTCTTCATTAAATTTACACCGCGACTTTCCATATCTATTTATACTATACTTCGCTTTATATGTCAAATTATCGAAATTCGTTTTTTAGCTTATTTCCTGCTTCTAAGAGGCTATCAAAATTGCCTGCATCATACCATGAAGTATTATCCGATAATTTAGAAGCCTTAAGCCTGCCTTCGTTTAAATATTTTTTTACTACGTCAGTCATTTCATATTCGCCACGAATAGACAATTCTAGCCCATCTAATTTTTTAGTTAGATCGTTCGGAAAAAAGTAAATTCCAGTCGAGATAAGATTGCTTTTAGGATACTCTGGCTTTTCTTCGATCGATTTAATATTTGCTTTTTCATCGACTTCGATAACTCCATATTTTTCAGGGTTATCGACTGCCATCGTAAGAAGAGTTGCTACTCCATTTGCCACATTCTCAAGACATTTTTTAATAGTGCTATTCATCCCCCCATCCAATAAGATATTATCGGCATAATATAATAATATATCTTGATCTTTGATAAAATCTATAGTCTCTATAACTGCTCCTGCCGTTCCATTTACATATTCTTGAACAATGTATTCGATAGAGAGGCCGAATTCTGACCCGTCACCCAAAGCCTCTTCGATAATATTTCGGTTCTCCTTAGAAACCACTATGACTACTTCACTAATGTCTGCCTTCTTCATAAATTCGAGAGCAAAGTAAATCATAGGTCTATCATAAACTGGCAAAAGTACTTTTGGGACTGCTTTGGTAAGTGGATATAATCTAGTACCCTTTCCAGCAGCTAATATTATTCCTTTCATAATCACTCATCCTTTTTAATTAAATCGAGAATGGCCTGAGCTTTAAATGACCAATCATTTTCTCTAGCTTCCTTATCCAATAACTCGATATATTTTTTATCATTTTTCTTTTTTAACGCTTTATCTAGTAACGCGATAAATTCATCATGGTCGTGTCCGATTAGCACACTTTCATATTGTCTACACTCGTTTAAATCTGTTATAACTATAGGTTTGTGTAAAGCCATATATTCAAATATCTTAACAGGACTAGTAGCCTCCGTTATGCTGTTAATCTTGAATGGTATAGTCAAAATCGAGGCTTCTTTGGCATAGTTTTTTAATACCTTATAATCTCTAGATCCCATAAAATAAACGTTTTCTAATTCACCAATTCCGCTGGCGTCATAAGAGTCGTCGTACTTAATTCCGAATAAGACAATGCTGTATTTTCCTAGTGCATCTATTTTTTTTATCAGTTCATAATCGAACCATTTAGCAATCGCTCCATAATACATTACAATCGGTTTTTTCTTATCTAATATAGCTTGATATTCTAGCTCGAACTTGAAATCATAGTCATACGTTTCGAAGTGGGCATAATCGACTCCATTTGTGGAGTAGACGACATTCTTAGTTCCTCTTTTTTTATGTACATCCTCTTCTAGCTTTCTTGCAGATACTACTATATAGACGTCCTCATTTTTCATTACATAGTTATACTTATCAGAAATCGCTTTAGGCAATTCTTTTGTACCAGATAATTCCGGACTGAGATCGTCGATATACTCATAGATAAATTTAAAACCTCTAGAGAGATAGCTTTCGATATTAGGTATTGTCAGTTTCCAATCGGTACAATAGAGTTGTATATATTTTGGCTTATCAAAATTATCGAGCTCTTCCATGAGTATTTTATTGAGAGAGGCGTTGTTATAGTTGAAAAGATATAAATTATCCTCTTCCTTTTTTAGAGTTTTGACCTTATCTGTCATCGTCGTTACTTCATAGAAAACTAAGCATTTCTGCTTTCTCAGATTGTTCAAAATATGTTGAGGTCTTTGCCATAGAGGATGCTCATATCCGAAGCTACTTCGCCAAAGGATTACTCTTTCCGCATTGGCACTCTGTAATATTTCTCTTATAATTTTTCTATACTTCTTTTTTTTGAAAAAAACTTCAAAACTGATTTTATCTATATAGTTGGCAACGACATACACATAACACTTTTTTATAAAACCTATAAATCCATGTTTTCTATAGACGTTTACCAACTTGCTGATCTTATCTTTCATAGATTCTCCTTATTTATAATTACTATAATAAGAATAACATCATAACACACTTTTTTCAACACTATAAAAGACAGCAACGGCTGTCTTTTCATCAATTATCTTTTTTTATAAACACTAAAAATTTACTTATAATGTAGTTCAATATTAAAATGACGACTTGAGATAATATCTTCATAATTTTATCGTCCCAGTGTAAAACTGTAACTGTTAAAAACATCATGCCCATATCGATTAGTAGTGTCAAAACTCGTGCACCATAGAATTTAGTAGCCTCATCTAAAATTTTGGGATTCTTACTTTTAAATACATATTTTCTATTAGCCCAAAAGGCAAAAGTTACCGCCAGAACCCACGAAATGATATTAGCGATTTGCAATAAAATTGCATTGTCTGGATCGAAGACTGTCAATACGCACAAATAGTAACTTCCCAAACTGACTACTGTCGTTGCAACCCCCACGATTATATAGTTTATTATCTCTTCATATTTCTTATATAAATCCACTATCTTCTTCATTATAACTACCTCAAAAAGATGATATCACATTCGCTTAAAAAAGTAAAATGGACAGCTAGTGTCCATCTTAAGAAAAATAATCTATGATTGCGTCTACTATTCTTTGACTAGCTTTTCCATCACCATATGGATTAGAAGCCTTACTCATAGTTTCATATAACTCTTTATCGGCCAAAAGTTTTTTAGTCTCTTCATATATGGTTTCTTCGTCTGTACCGACTAACTTTAGAGTACCAGCTTCTATTCCCTCAGGCCTTTCAGTCGTATTGCGAAGTACCAAAACGGGTTTACCTAGACTAGGGGCTTCCTCTTGGATTCCTCCACTGTCAGTTAAAATAATATAAGCTTTATTTTGGAAATTGTGAAAGTCGAAGACATCCAAAGGCTCTATCAATCTTACTCGTGAATATTCTCCGAATACTTCATTTGCAACCTCGCGAACTTTTGGATTGAGATGTATTGGATATATGACTTTTACATCAGGAAATTCGTCGATTGCACGTTTGATCCCCTTAAATATGTTTCGCATCGGATCGCCTAAATTCTCTCTTCTATGAGCAGTTAACAATATCATTCGCTCACCATCATCGATCCAATTTAATTCTTCGTGTTTGTAATCTTTATCGACTGTCGTAGACATCGCATCTATTACTGTATTTCCTGTAATATATATTTTTCCTTCATCTACATTTTCTCGCAAAAGATTTTCTTTACTTAAATTTGTCGGAGCAAAGAACATATCACTGAGACGATCCACCATCTGCCTATTCATCTCTTCGGGAAATGGTGAATACTTATCATCTGTTCTAAGTCCTGCTTCGACATGCCCGATAGCAACTTGATTATAGAAAGCTGCTAGAGCACCTGCAAAGGAAGTCGTCGTATCACCATGGACTAAAACTATATCCGGTTTCTCTTTCTTTATAACTTCTTCTAATCCAGTTAAAGCTCTCGTCGTAACGTCGCCCAATGTCTGTCCTTGCTTCATGATGTTGAGATCGTATTGAGGTTTTATATCGAATACTTTCAATACTTGATCTAACATCTCTCTATGTTGAGCTGTAACACACACTATGCTCTCGATTTCTTTTCTGCTTTCTAACTCTTTTACGAGTGGAGCCATCTTTATCGCTTCAGGTCTCGTTCCAAAGACACTCATTACTTTAATCATATACTATACCTCTTTCTAAGAAATCTTAACCACTAAGACATCATCTATATATTTTAGAGAGTCTTTATGTGGCCATGCTTCCATCTCTTCGTATTCCTCTGACTCATATATTTCTTCGAACTTTTCTGGAGTAACACTTGGAAGATGAACGCCGATTATATTTTCTACTAAATAATGAAACTTAAAGTCTGTTCCAGTAGGTCTAGGAGCATACCCTATAAACTGATCCCAAAGACCTTGATCGTATGTTAAAACTTTATAATAATCTTTATATACTCTTTGGTCCATATATATGCCATTCTTATTGCCAACCATCACAGGAACTGATCCATCATAATTTGGCATCTGTTCGATCCTATCAAATACCCTATTTGTAAGTTGAACAGTAGTAGTATAGAAGTCATTAACTTTTAAATAGTAAATATTTGTAAGTACAAAATTGCTCCATAAGATTGCTATTCCACAAATTATCACAATCCAACTTGTAATGTTTAAAACTTCATTTTGTTTAGTCTTCTTGAAAAATCCGTCTTCTAATAACCCTTGTAAAATAAATGGATATATGAATACAAAAACGAATTGATATATGTTCAAAGACGAAGTTTCGGATTCATATGCGATAAAATCTACTATGTTAAATCCTAAAGGCAAGAAAATTAGAAATACGAATAACAATGCCATGTTTAGCGGCCTCTTATAAACTTTTTGTTTATAGGCAATATAGATTATTAAGAATATATTTACTAAAAAGAGCAATATTTGAGAAATTCTTCCATATATCAAAGGTCTCAAAAATTTCCGTCCTAAATAGAAGTTAAAGAAATCTTCATACGTTCTTTTTAAAAGAGGAACAAACTGATCCAAAGGAGGAAGAGAACCCATGTTATTTATTCCCTTATAATCGAGTAAAGGAACACCGGTAAAATGACATACTAGTCGGACTGTTAGCATATATAATATTATGCCACAAGCACCCATAATCAAATATTTTAGTACGAACTTGATATTGTCTTTATTGTCGAATTTTTCTAACAATCTGACTATTACATGCAAAATAATTAGACTTATACTTATCGCGATATATGATTGATAGTATCCCATAGTAATGGCAAGCGCAAGCGAACCCGGAATTATGCCAAACTTATATTTAGAACACGAATAAACTGCTAAAACTGCAAAGAACATTCCTAGAACATATCTTTCGACCATAAATCCGTATCCAAAACCTAAGGCTAGTACTGGAAACGATGTAAGTATTAAAGCGATAAATGCAACGTAGGTCTTCTTCTTAACTTTAAAGAGATCTACTATCATCACACTTATTAAACTCAAAAACACCATCGCAATGACCAACAAAACTATAGGTGCTAAAAAATTACTGCTCAATATTGTTCCCGGCATCCATCTACCAGAACCTATCATGTTTAATTGACCCATTATTTCGTGAAAGTCATCCTCATTTGCCCATCTATTTATGAAATAAACTATATGGCATAAAAAGGTAGAAGCCATAGCAGTCATAAATGCCACTTTGACATTGGCGTCTAGCTTTTTAAAAAAGTCCTTTAAAAATTCTGTAATCGACATAATTTTTTTTCTTTTCAAATTAGTACCTTCTCTCTATTGACAACTTCTTTTTACAAATTGAATGCTGTCATCTATTTTATAATAAATTCTATAAACTTTCTCATTATAGTCTGGACAAATCTCTGCGCCGTGTAGATATTCCATATAAGGAAGTTCTACGAACTCGACACTCTCTTCTCCACTATCTATAGCAGACTTAATAGTATCCAAACGATTTTTACTGACTTTATAGATTTCACCATATATCGAAAAATAGAATATAAAAAGTATTGCAATAGATGGCACTGTGACATAGTTGAGATTGTGAATACTGATCCACTTTTTTCCCTCAAAAATACAAATATTGTTCACTAAGAATGCTAAAAGAAGAATGTAAGACGGAATATAACATCTAGGTCCTACAGGATTGACGACTAAAAGTGGTCCTAATAAAATAGCATAACTTACGATAGTAAATACGAGTTGGTATTTTTTCTCCCTTGCGATATCACATAGAAGAGTTGTCCATATCAAACTTATAAAATAACCTGTAGTAATGATCGCTTCAAAATAGTCGTTGTACTCTTTAAAAAGTAACCAATTAGGATTTAAAAATTTTAATACATAATAAGTTCCAAAAACCATTTGATATGTAATTAACATTTTAGAAATTACATTCTTTTTCTTACTATTAAAACTGATAATAGATCCACATATTATTGTGGATATTACTGAAATTCTATTTTGTAAAAATGCTTCGTTTATTATTAAGCAGAATTTCCTTATCATATCTTGCATTCCAGTAATACTTCTATAGTCGTCTTCTCCCTTAAATGAACTGAGATATATAGGATTAGAAAACATCAAAATGCCACCAAGTATGCTACCCGTAAGATATGCTATAAAATAGCCTTTCTTGTCTTTATCGAAAATAAACGAATACATTGCTAAATAAATACTTAACAATACGTTATATATAGTGACGTGTTCGACAAAAAGCGAATTAAAAATTCCCAATCCGAAGAACAATAAATAATAGATATTATTCTTTTTAATTTGTTTTTTAAAATGAAGAAATATTATTAACAATATTCCAAAAGTCGGAATTACGTAGTTACCAAATCCAGATGAATTGAGTATGACCTGCCGAAACATCTCTTTAGGCATCGATAAAACAGCTAGTAAACTTAACAACAATACGGATAACTTTTTAGAAGAACTCAACTTATATATTAAAGTTACTATACCTAATAATACTATTGTCTTTACCAGTATGCGCAGCAAAAATGAACTCGAAAGATTTATTCCAAAAAGATTACCTAAATATCTACCATTTATGTCTTCCATAAAATGAATTCCTACACCAAAACTGCCATGTAACAAATCGTCGCCCAACATTGGAAGAATACACATCAAAGACACAAGCAATAAACCGAATATAGAGAAAAATAATACATTCGGATTTTTTAACGCCGTTTTAATTCTTTCTTTCATATTCTTCATACCTCTCCATCAACATAAGGATGTCTTTAGCTCTATTATCCCAAGAGTTTTCTAAAGCTTCTTTTTTTAGTAATTTCTTATAATCTTCATCTGCTCTTTCTCTAAATTCATCTATAAGTTTTTGATATTCTTCATAATTTTTAGCGATATTTATGCTTTTATACTTACGACATTCTGGCAAATCGGAAGAGATGATAAACTTCCCTAAAGCCATATATTCGAACGCTTTAACTGGATTGGTAGATTTTGTGACGTCGTTTATCTTAAAAGGTATCCATGCTATGTCGAAATAGTTTGCATAATCGGGTAGGATATCATAATCTAATGCTTCCATTATGAACACGTTGCTACATTCTTCTAGCCTAGATTCTTTAAGTGAATTGTCACAAACCACTCCGATGATGACAAAAGCTACATTTGGATTTTTTTTGGCTAATTCTTTTACTGTGTCGTAATCGAACCACGTCGCAATCGCACCATAGTAACCGATTATTAGGTCATAGTTACTTTTTATTTCTTCCATACATTCGACATTCTTATAGTCGTGTTCGAAAAAATGTGCAACATCTACTCCATTGCTAGAAAGTGTTATAAATTCATCAGTTTTCCTCAAATCTCGAGCGTTATCGTATAACCTCGAAGCACTTGTTACGACCAAGACATCTTTATTTTTAAGGGCATAATCGAATATCTTAATAACATTTTCTGGTATGTAATCTAACCCAGCGACAACTGGATTTAATTCATCTATATACTCATATAGTAAAGTGTAACCGCTACTGATATAGCTCTCTATTACTTTAAAGTCGATATCCCACGCAGTAGAATAAATTTGCAAATATGTCGGTTTACCTGAATCATTAATCCGCCTATTCAACTCTACAACGAATAGATCTAGCTCATAATCTATCAAATATAAGTTTTCTGATACTTTATTTAAAAAGTTCACTTTTTCAGTGTGTCTGGTAACTTCGAATAACATCAAGCACTTCTCTTTTGCTAAACTTTTAGCGATCTGTTGATGTCTTTGAAAAAGTTTAGTATTCCACCCAAAGGTTCCACGAAATACTATAATTCTTTCATAGTCACCGGAAAACATTTCATCCAAACTAGCATTTATCTTACTTTTTTTGATCATATAGGTAACTTTTTTTAAAAGTCCAATCCTTATCCTATTGATTATATATTTTACTCCTCTTTTACCTACAGACAAAATTCCTTCTCGATTATAAATATCCTTGATTTTAGTTATCATCTTCATCAGTTTTCACAGAATCTTTACCGAGTAATAAATTCCAGCTATCTATAAAATTTTTAGAGGAGAAAAGAGATTTATATTTGGAAATTTCCTGTGCATACTCATCATACTTCTTAAATGCTCGATCCAACTTTTTAGCACCTTCAGAAGCATCACCTAATGTGTATAAGAACTTGTCGTTTTCTCCGACTAATTCTTTATGTGCATCGATATCGGATAATACTGAAGGTATTGAAGCAGATATCGCTTCGGCAGAAGACAAGCTGAAAGTCTCTCCACGAGAAGATGAAACGAAGACAGCTTTTTTATTCTTTAAAGCATTCAACAACAAATCTATTTTTTCAAATTTTATTGGAGGAAGGATAACGATTTTATCAGACATATCTTCTTCTTTAATATGTTCCCAAAATTTATATTCTGGATCTATTTTCCCGACGATTACCCCAAGAATATCTTCGCCATACTGTTCTCTATATTCTTTTAAGATGGAGACAAATTCTTTGATATTTTTATTCTCGTCGATTCTTCCAAAATAGAACGCAATTTTTTGAGTCCACTCTGGTAAGTTCAGCGTTATCTTTTCGTCGCTTTTTTTCATGTCACTCAAAACAAAATTGCTAAGAACATATAACTTGTCTTTGATCACATCTCCGTATTCGCTCACCAACTGATCATAGAACACTTGAGAAGGCACGATGACCTTTCGAACAGATGAGAAATACTTTTTCAGATATGTTCTATATTTTTTCTCGACAGTGTGTGATTCGACGAATACATTTTGCGGTAAGATATTCGACTGCTCGAATAACTGCGGTGTATCTATCGTAAAGACATAATCATAATCTTCAACTTTGAAGTCGTCAATTATTTCGATATACTCATCCAACTCTTCTTTTTTAATGTAGCTTCTTAGAGATTCCTTAGCACCGTAATCCTCATAGAAATAGATATACAATTTATAATTTTCTCCATAAAGTTTGAAAGCTTCTGCTCTATTGAGCATTACTCTCTCGACTCCACCAAAAGTCGCGAACTGATATACGATTAAAACTTTAGTCTTCATAAAGATCGCTCACTCCCTTACCAACGTATTCTTCCATCATCTTCTCAAAACGAGCTTCCCATGTCGAATTCTCTAAAAATGAATCGGCATTCTTGATGATGTTAGAATCTATTGTAATCTTTTCTACTATTTTTTCGAACTCTCCTACAGTTTCTATTACAAAAGTATTGGGATAAGATGATAAATGTTTGATACCGCTAACTATAGTTGGTAATCCCATAAATATATATTCGTATATCTTTATCGGATCGACTGCCTTTGCAAGAGTCAATTCTTTAAAAGGAATTATCCCGATATTCCAATCTCTTACATATTGATATAATTGGGTCATAGGAACTTTTCCGTAATATGTTATATTATCACATTTTTCTATTCTTTCTTCAGTTTCTTCCGATAAACCATAACCTATTATGTGAAAGCAGTAGTTAGAATTTTTTTTGGCAAGAGATATTATCATATCCCAATTAAACCATGAATCGGTTAGGTGACCAAAATATCCGATATTGATTTTTCCATTTTCGATCTCTCTGCGGGCAATATTCTTGTTATTTTCACCTGTCATATGTATATAGTAACCGTTTGGAGAAAGAGCGATATCATTTCTCAAATTTTTAAACTTGTCTACTAGAAAAGGTGAAACTGCTGATACATAATCGGCACTTAAGATCAACTGTTCTTCAACACTTTTAATAAACCAATCGGCTTGTCCGACTTTTTGAAATTCTTCCCAATCGTCCATGATATCATAATGGATAAAAAAACCTTGTTCTCTAAGTTCATATGCTTTTACAGAAAAAATTTCATTCGGAAAATTGATGTAAAAGATTTTATTCTTTGCTATTGAAAAGTCTAAATCAAATTTTAAGAAATCGTATAAAGGTATTTGCAGCACGTTTTCGTGCACGATTTTGTAAGCGTTATTTATTTCTGTATTTTCATCCCATTGCCAGACGACATATAGAACACGGTATCCTAAATTAGATAGATATTTGGCGTAATTTATAGGGCGTTGATTGACGATATCGTCAAATTCAAAAGAGCATGGAATTATTGCAACTTTAGAATTATCTTTTAAAAACTTGTTAATTTTTTTAACCTTTGCATTTTTAGGATTTAAAAAACTTGTCGCTTTTCTTACAGGTCTAATCGCCTTTCTCAAAACTAAAGTCATCTTATAAAGCCGTGAACATTTGATATAGTAAAGTTCACGGTTCATTATCTTAAACTCGCTTTCTAAAGCTTCATATTTTTCTAAAAGTTCATCGTATTTTTTTTTGTAATCTGTCTGTCTCATAATCTACTCCTATTTGTTTTTCATGTATTCAAAATATTCATCACACAATTCCTTACCGCCAATTTTTTTCATTAAACCATGCTCTATCCATACGACTTTATCACATAACTTTTTTATTGAATCCAAAGAATGTGAGACATATAGCACTGTTGTCCCCCCATTTATCATCTGCATCATCTTTTCTTCACTCTTCGTTTGAAATGCCAAATCTCCGACGGATAGTATCTCATCGACTATTAAAATTTCTGGATCTACGACTGTTGCGATCGAAAAAGCTAATCTTGCAACCATACCTGAAGAAAAGTTTTGAACTGGTACATCTAAAAAATCTTTTAACTCGGAAAATTCTACTATCTCGTCAAACTTCGAATCTATAAACTCTTTAGAGTAACCCATAACTGCTCCGTTTAAGTAAATATTCTCTCTTGCAGTTAACTGACTGTCGAATCCTGCTCCGAGTTCGATCATAGGACATATATTTCCATATGTATTAATCTTACCTTGAGTAGGTTTCATTACTCCTGCTACAATTTTTAAAAGTGTAGACTTCCCTGCACCATTCGAACCGATAAGTCCGACGACCTCACCTTTTTCTACTGAAAAATCGAGATGAGATAAAGCCCAAAAATCGTTTCTTTGCTTTTGCTCTTTTCGATCTTCTCTAACTTTTTTGTTAAATATATCTATAAACCCCTGTTTTAAAGAAAAACCTTTTTCGATTCCCAAGTTAAATCTCATTGATACATCTTTAACTTCGATCATCACGTCATCCTTTGCCATATGATCCTCCTATACATAGTAGATAAATTTATCTTGATTTTTTTTGAATATAAATGCTCCCAACACTAAGAAGCCAAACCCACAAATAAACGAATAGATCCAAACGTTTAAAGCTGGAACTTGATTATAAAGAATTATATCTCTTGCAAACTTTATAAACCAATAAAGGGGATTTAACTTAAAGATCCATTGTATTTCCTCAGATATCATTGAGAAACTATACATTATAGGGGTCATATAAGTCCAAAGTGTTATGACAACACCATATATGTAGAACATATCTCTTAAAAAAACTGAGACTGCAGCCAATATAAAACCAAACCCCAAAGTAAACATAAAAAGACAAAGGAATACGAACGGTAACAGTAAGTGATATATGTTGACTCCTGTTCCCGTTATGAATATTAGGGCATATAGAGGGATCAATGTTAGTAAAAAGTTTATTCCTACGAAAAGACATTTAGAAAGTGGAAAGATATATTTTGGCATGTAAACTTTATTTATCAAACTAAAATTTGCTACTATACTGCTCATCGCAAGATTTGAAGCCTCACTGAAATAGTTAAACATTACTAGCCCAGACATGAGATACACTAAATAATTCACTCCAGGAGTTCTCATATTAAACATATTAGTAAAAACTAAAGCCATGACGGTCATAGTCAATACTGGATATAATAAACTCCACAAAATACCCAAGACGCTTCTTTTATATTTAACTTTAAAATCTCTTGATACTAATTGAGTTAACAAAAATTTGTATTTATTAAAACTGTATATGATATTTTTTATCATAGCCATAATATATCACCTTTCTTTTAGATTATTATACTATAAAGCGCATATGCTAGCAATCTTTTAATTTTCCAGAAAAACTCACTACAAATGCCATAGGTACGATTGTTGCTAAGAAGTTTATCGAATTGCCAGATAAGAAAGAAGCCATCATAAAAAGACAAAGACAAGATAATATTGCGAAGTCTATAAATGTCCTAGTTTTAATAGTGTTTTTAAAAGTTAAAAAGATCGAATAAAAGTAGAAAGATAACGTTAACATTACGCCAACTATCCCAAAAGCATAGTAATGCAAAACAAAGTCTCTTTCCAAATTTCCTACATTTTGAATTCTAGAATTTGTTATACCGAATAATTTATTAGACCATCTTCCATCTACTTCTATCATTCTTTCTACTATTGCAGTCTCGATTTTTCGATAGTTATAGTTTATACTGTTTTGATTCTCTACAATTTCCATCCAAAATTCTTGATCATATTTAAAGGGATAAAACTGTTCGTAAAATTGTTCTCCAATAATATCTTTATTTATGAGCTTTACAAATCGATCATAGTCGTTTAGAGGCTCATTATTATTTTCTGTAGTATTCTCAAATACATTACTGTCATTCTCTTTTTCGACACTATTTTCGAGGTGCTCGTTAGCTTGTTTCATTTCGGACACACGATTAGAGTTTGGTGAAATAGGTAATAGGAGACACCATCCCATGAAGATTGGCAAAAGCCATATGACACGCTTAGAAATTTTCTCTTTAAAAAATAAATTAAATACCAGATATAAAACTCCAAAAGTAATAAATGATAATATACCTCCATAGGTTGATACTCTAGTCCCGAGCATCAGACAAGCTAGTACTACTAAAATTACATTTACTATTAGATTTTTTTTGTCGTATAAAAAACCATAAATAGACAAGATTTCTAACATCAATAATAAAACTGCTTCCTGATTAGCAACAGCAAAAAAACCTTTTGTAGCCGAATCCAATACGGAAACACTCTTAGACCAAGAGAATATGCTATACCTAGTGATTTGATCTGTATACGATGACAAAGAGAATCCACATATATTAAAGAAAACGATACTACCCGCTATCATAAAAGTCCACACTTTTATGACGAGAAAGAAATCTTTTCTACTAAGCTCTTGATACTTTAAAATATATAAAATAGTAAACGGCATAGATAATTTCAACAAAGTTGTTGCTTCCATAATCGCACTAAAATTGCTAGGAACAAGAGAATTAAATCCTCTACTGTGTAATATTTCTATTCCCCAAAAACCTAATAGTGCTAAATAATACGATAGCAAAAAAGCAAAGTCTCTTTTCGACTCTTTATGCATCCAGAATGTCACTAATGCAAAAAAAAGTAACAAAAACACTCTGATAAGTGTAGTAACGTGACTATAAAGATATATTATATCGAATATAGGAAACGTTATAAAAAAGATTATCAAAATCATTTTAAACATATTTTTATTTTTCATAATCTCATTATATCATGCTATAAATTATTATTTAAGTCATAATCGTTTTTAAACAAAAAAAGCCTCACTTGGGCTCTTCGTCTACACACTCGGAATTAGGATAAATCTTATCCATGAGTTCGTCTGTATAAATATAATCTATATGCTTTAGAAACTTAGTCTTAGCATATATATTCTTTTGTCTCTGCTTTCTTCTAATGCTTGCCGCTAGTGAGATAAAACAATCTAGTGCCATCATAACACTCACAAAAATAGTCATCCCTCTGTGCTCATAGAAAAATGGCATTGCTTCATCAATAATTGGAATAAAATAACTAAACCAATATATTGATAGAACTCCCCACATGAGAGAATAAATTAGATTGATGCGTCCGTTTAAATTCCATCTGAATTTTTGATAGTTCCATGATATACGTCCTGTTATTTTTTCTTGATAATAAGAACATAAATATTCTATTAAAGAAGGTACTACGATACCTATCAAAAACATTCTTCCTATCGTTTGTTCGCTCATACATCTAAAAGAAAAACTCAATACGGCCGCTGCAAATCCGTAAAGTGGATTAAAAGGTCCAAAAATTAAACCTTTTCGCGACTCAATTTTTTTATTTTTTAACATGCACCAAAGAGTCTCTATTATTACTCCCATGAAACTCCCAAACATAAAAGTCCAAAAATAATAAGTGTACTCCCTCATAGAAAAACTCCTTTTTTTCTATTATATGATACCACATTACATATAGTTTAACAACAAAGGTCTTATAAACTTTATCGCGTTCACATATTCAAAATCTGTTACTCTGATTACCTGTAAATTTTAATCTACTGCCAACAGGTGTCACTCCACTTACGATTCCTTCGGCAATCTCTCTTTTCGAAATATTGACTTCACTAAGGAATTCGAATTCTTTAAGTTTTTTACTTATAAAATATAATCCGGTAGAATTTCCACTTTTTAATTCGCACTCTATCATGTGAAATGCAGGATATTCTATACCGTCACAATAGGTAACGTTTTATCGAATACGAGTTCAAAAAATCCTCCATAGCACTCGAATAAATATTTGACTCTTTTCGTTTTCAATCGCAGTTCCTTTTCTACATCGTCAAGTTTTATACCCCATTCGCATCTCAAAAATTCTAAAGCGTCTTCTTTAGAAGAAAAGTCTTTTTCATCTCTTTTAGATATCGAAGAACTATCTTTGACAGGTCTTTTAAGAGTCCACTCCATATCTTCACTATTTCTCTGTCTCAAATTTATATGTTCCGAATTCAATATGCCCAAAAGGTCATAATATTGACCGTCGTTTTCTTTATAAGAGCCATCGTGAAGATCTAAAATGCCCTGCACTTGTTTAAACTCCCCTAAAGGATCTTTAGAATTATCGTTAAATATATATTTTTTTTCTTGTTCTATTTCAGGAGATAACAACTTTCTCAATTTTTTAATTATCC
>CAJUKM010000007.1:14353-17317 GCA_910587535.1 uncultured Bacilli bacterium | reverse complement strand
ATTATCCTAGATACCTTTTTTTCAGTTTTTCCATCCCTTCTAAGAGAATATTCCAAAGTGATAATATCTACTGCAAAAATATGTTTTTCTTTTCTTAAATTAGCGTTCAAAATTTTCGAGCATTCGGGAATTTCTCGTATTAAACCGGCCTTTCTAATAAAGACTTTATTCTTCTTATTATAGATATCTATCAATACGCTATTGAGAAAAAAAACAATCCTCGTAATTTGCGAGTTCTGGTATTGCATTCATAATCTTTCTTACAGTAAAATCGAATATACTCTCATTATCGACTTCTTTAAAAAAGAAATCACTATCTATCGATTTTGTACTCAGGAGCCCCGCATATCTACGTATGAGAGGATTATTACTCTTAGAACATTTTCTAAAAAAATTTTTCATTTCTATCTCAGCAGTATTCCAAATTAGTCGAAATCCAGTCAACTTCAATAAAATATCGAAAATTCTTTCTAATATTCTAGTATGAGCAGAACAATAAACCGTGTCATATAATTCAAATCGTTTGTTAAAAAAGTTTGCAATTGAATATTCAGCTTCTTGATTCTATCTACATCGATGCCTCCTGATAAAAATTTTCCGATGATCAACATTAAATTGTTGATATCGTCTATCTCTACCTCACTGCATATTTTCTTTTTCATCTGAATTAACTCTATAACTTTTTCGAGTACTCGAGGTCCAAACGGGGGATTGATTAAAACGTTATGAATTTCAGAAGCATCGTCTTCTAATAAATTGACAGTTCTTTCTTCATGTGTTCCTTTCAAATATCGTTCTGAAACGTGAGAAAAACACCCATGTCCTATATCATGTATGAGTGCCATGACTTTAAAGGCTTTTTCTTCTTCAGTTATAACTATTTTATCGCTAAACCTTTTTTTACAAATATCTATAAGTTTGCATTCCAATGCATAGACGCCAATACTGTGTTGATATCTCGTATGAGTAGCATTTGGGATTGCTGTCTAGTCCTAACTGTGTTTTATCTTTTATATCCTTAAACTCTTTACTATTTACGATCAACTCAAAATTTTTATCTAATTCTATTTTTCCCCATATATCTATTGTAGTCATCATTTTCCCTTTCTTTAATTGCGTATTTTATACGCATCATTTTTCAAATAAAATATATTGTATTTTATGCGTAAAAAATACACGTATCAAGTTATTTAATCGACTATTAAATATTTTTTAAAGGACTAACCTTTTCAGTTCCTTAGGAACAGGTGATTTAAATTCCAATACTTGGCTTGTTCTAGGATCGATGAGATAAAGCTTTGAAGCATGCAAGGCAATCCTATTTATCGGATTAGTTTTTGCACCATATTTTTTATCCCCTACGACTGGATTACCAGCTTCACTCATGTGCGCACGAATTTGATTTCGTCTCCCAGTATCTATATTAACTTCGACTAAACTTCTCTTATTTTTATACTTAATAGTTTTATAATGAGTAATAGCAAAATGTCCTTTCTCTGTATCTTTAGTCGAATGCACTATTTGAAAATGATTCATTGTAAGATAATTTTTTATAGTACCTCTAGGAGGTGTTTCTCCTTCCAATATCGCTACATATTCTCTTTTTAAAACTAAATCTCCCCAATTTTTTTGTAGTTTTTCTTTTAATTTAAGATTTTTAGAAAATAATAATACACCTGAAGTACCTTGGTCTAATCTGTGAACAACAAATATTTTAGAATTTTTATTTTGAGTTTTTACATAGTCTGATACTAAACGAAAAGCAGTTAATTCTTTTTCTTTAGAATTTGAAATCGAAAGTAACCCAGAAGGCTTATCAATAGCAATTAAATCTTTATCTTCATAAATAATACTTAAATCATAAACTGGAAGAACTTTCTTTGTAAAATATATTATGACCGAAGAGCCTGGTTTTACAATAGTCGATCCATTGGTAGTAATTATTCCATCGACCTCAACCATTTTGTATTTTAGATAGCTCTTAATCTTTTTATTTGATATATCTCTTAAATTACTAGTTAGTATTTCAAAAAGAGTACTTTCCACCGACACTTCTATACTTTTTTTCTTTTCTTTCATGAATTTCAATCCTTTCTGTTGAAAACGATTGTTTTTACCACAGATCTCTTGTTAAAAATTATATCACATTTTCTTTCATAAGTTTATCCGTGTTAAACGCACTCGCAATAAAAAGACAGCTTCATAATTTATTAATGAAGGAGGAAAAAAGGTTTTATGAATTATAACAATTCAATATATGATCGTGCTGCAAATTATATAAATGATTATGCATGCAACCATCCTGTTTTAAATAGCTGCTGTTTTGGACCTACTGGTCCAACTGGTCCAACTGGACCTCAGGGACCTCAGGGAATAGCTGGTATAAATGGAGCGACCGGTTCAACTGGCGCTACTGGACCCCAAGGTCCTCAAGGTGTTCAAGGAATTCAAGGTGCAACAGGACCTCAAGGAATTCAGGGCATTCAAGGGCCTACAGGACCAACTGGATCGACTGGTCCGCAGGGTATTAATGGGACAGATGGAGCTACTGGACCCACAGGACCAGCACCAGGTTTATCAATAGGAACTGTGACTACTGGAGCCCCTGGTACTCAAGCATCTGTTACTATTACACCAGCTTAAAATTATAGAAAGGAAAAATAAAATGACTACAGATTATATATTAGATTTTACTATTCCACAAGGGCCTACAGGACCAACTGGACCTCAAGGTACAGCAGGAATTGAAGGAGCAACTGGACCCACAGGACCAGCAGGACCTCAAGGTATAGCGGGAGCTGATGGAGCAACCGGACCCACAGGACCAGCAGGACCTCAAGGTATAGCGGGAGCTGACGGAGCTACTGGACCCACAGGACCAGCAGGACCTCAAGGTATAGCGGGAGCTGATGGAGCAACCGGACCCACAGGACCAGCAGGACCTCAAGGTATAGCGGGAGCTGA
>CAJUKM010000007.1:5473-14253 GCA_910587535.1 uncultured Bacilli bacterium | reverse complement strand
GGACCCACAGGACCAGCAGGACCTCAAGGTATAGCGGGAGCTGATGGAGCAACCGGACCCACAGGACCAGCAGGAGCGACCGGACCAGCACCAGGTTTATCAATAGGAACTGTAACTACTGGTGCTCCAGGTACTCAAGCTTCTGTTACTATTACACCAGCATAAATGATTTAACTCTTAAAGAGATTAGAAAGGAAAAAAGATGAATTCGGATTATATATTAGATTTTACTATTCCACAAGGACCTACAGGTCCAACAGGACCATCAAACGGACTATCTGCCTATGGAACTAGATATAATGCTACTCCTCAAACAATTAACATAGCATTAGGTGGAACATCTCAGGTACCGCTTCCAACTACAGGACCAAATCTCAGTACTTCATATACAACTGCTAATGCAATAACGATTGAAGAGACTGGTACATACCAAATTGATTATTTTCTCAATTCTAGTGTAGCAGTAGGTACTACGGTAACTTTTTCAGTACGAAACAACAATACTAATATACCTGGTACACCAATTTCAAGAGTCCTAACAGTCGGAACAAATTCTTTATATACTGGAAGTACAATAGTAAATTTAAGTGCTGGAGATATAATAGATTTAGCTGTAAGCGCATTAGTAGCAGTAGGTTTAACTTTATCTACTGGTACAACTGCATCATTATCTATCACCAAAATAAGTGCTTAAAATTCACATAAATTATTTTGTCGGAATCATAATATTTTTGATAAATTGCTTTTAAATTTCACTTATTGCTAAATACTAAAACAGTATAATTGGAGAAACAAAAAACGAATTTGGGAAATTCCAAAATCGTTTTTTTATATATTCCTCAAACAAGTGTATAAATCAAAAATTCTTCAAATTCTGAAGGAATATTATAGAACTCATTAATGTAGATCTCTCTCTCTCCGAAATTAACACCTCAGTTTCAACAGAATAATCTCAATTAGTTTATAGAACAGAAATAACACGATTATAACTAATATTATTAAATTACTATATTTTTACAATTATCCGTTAAAATAGTCCCTTAATTTTTCAGCAAGGATAGCTTTATTATGTCTAGATATTAATTTAGTTGAAAGGCCATTGTTAAACACCAAAACATTTTATTTTTTATCATACGATAGGACATTATATAAATTGACTATACAACTTCTATGAGTTTTAAAAAATCGGGGATCTTCTTTTAAAGTTCTTTCAATAGCTTTGACTGTGACATAATTTAAATAAGTATCGTCCTTGGTAAATATTGTTACAGAATCATCATTTAAATTTTTCATGATATAATATATATCTTTATAAGGTATTCTATAGACTTCATCGAAAGAGGAAAAAGTATACACAGAATGCCTAGTTACAATTTTATATGCATCTTTAATACTGCGATATAGATTTTGTACGAATTCTTCATCTTGAAAAATAATATCTAAAAATAAAATGTTCTGAAGCTTATCAATGATCTCTTCACGTTTCTTTCCAGTTATTAATATAATAGGACTAATAAAATCTCCCCTGTCCCTTATCTGTCTAGCGATATCTAAGGGACTTGGACCAGGAGTATCTATGTTAATAATATAAATTCTAGTTCCTTCGATATGTTCTATGCTCTTTTCCACTTCAGAATCATATTTGTCGAACTCATATATTTTATAATAATCAGAACTTGTATATAAAAATTTTTTAATAACTTTTATATATAAATCTCTCATGTCTGAATCGTGATCATAAATAATATAACTATTCATAAAAAAATCCTTCCTTCTTTTTTAGCACAACAAAACAATTTTAACATAGTGTATTTTAATTTTACATGGCACTTTTAAGACTTTTTGTCGAAAAAGAAGAGCCACAAAAAAGCCATAAAAAAATTTTTGAGTTCTCCTGTTCTCAAAAATTATTTTTTTCTACTTATTTCTTTGAAACTTCTATAGAATGCAATTCCAAACCTCTATCGATTAGATATGTATACCATACTAAATACGCAAGAGAAAAACAATATCCTCCTATGACATCGGTTACATAATGCACCCCTAGGTAGATCCTGCTCATTCCTATAGACAATATCATCATTGTTAAAAAACTTATCAATATAGTCTTCAAAAATTTATTTTTACAGTACTTGAAGATCAGATAAATGATATAGCCATAAAAAGCGAGTGATACAGCTGAATGACCACTTGGAAAACTATAGCCACTTTCTTCTATCAGCCTCAACTCATCAGGTCTAGGTCTACACACGATATTCTTAACAGTAAAATTGAATAAAGCGATGATACTCATATTTAAAGGAATAGAAAGCGCAAAGATTTTATTTTTTAAAATTAATACAGAAAATATCGATATCAATAAAAGACTACTCCATTCTCCAAAAAAAGTTACTGTCTTCATCACCATAGTCGTCAGTTTATTAAAAACAAAAATTTCATAAACCCTACGATCAAAATTTACGGTTTTATCATTTACTACTAAAAATAAAAGTAATAAAAAAAGTATTAAACATATACTAGATATAACTAATCGAACATTTATTTTTTTCTTCATAATTATCACTAATTAATTATATCATTTTTATATCAGTTTTAATACTTTTAATATTTTAACTATTGTCTATTATTTTATTTTTCATTATCGTTTATGAGCATCTTATAATACTTCCAAGAGAGAACTCTAAAAGCTAATCTGTCGATTTGTTCCTCACTCAAAGAACCGTCATTGATCGCACCTTTAATCTCTCTAAAACTTTTTTCGTAATCGGTAGTAATTACGATATCGTTTCCAGCTGTAATAGCTTTAACGGTCACATCGCTAATGGTATTTAATGCACCCATAGCAATATCGTCAGTTATAACTATTCCGGTAAATCCTAAATCTGTTCTCAAAATGTTGTGAACACTTGGAGAAAGAGAAGCTGGATTATTCGCATCGATATTACTTATCACATTGTGACTTACTAAAATCGCTTCAGCACCAGACTTTATACCTTCTTGAAAAGGTGGAATATCGTTTTTCAAAATATCGTCGTAACTTCTATTATCTGTAACTCCGCCGACGTGTGTATCTGCATTGTTACCATAGCCTGGAAAATGTTTTAAAGTGTAAGATACTCCTGTACCTTTACTCGCTTCTATAACAGTTTTAGCATAAGTAGAAGTAAGCGAAGTATTCTCTTGTAAAGCTCTATCGTACATATAGTCGCTTGCATTTGTGGATACGTCGACTACTGGAGCTAAGTTCAAATTGATACCTAGACCTTTCAAAACAGCACTTTTTTGAATCGTATCTTCTTTTATTTTAGGGAACGCACCGTTTTTATAAAGCTCACTTGGAGATTTGAATTTTTCAGCAACTAGTGATGTATTAGAACTTATTCTAACTACCTTTCCACCTTCTTCGTCAACTGCAGTTAAAAGAGGTATTTTAGTTGCATTTTGTAGGCTATCGATCATATCATTTACTTGAGACTTACTTTTCGATTTAAAGTCTTTTTCAAAAAATACGTATCCTCCCAGATGATATTTTTTCATCTCCGCTACCGGGTCTACATCTGGATATCTAGCCATTAAAACTTGACCAATTTTTTCATCTAAAGTCATCGTCTTAAGCTTATTATATGCCTGTTTATAAAAAGCACTAAATATTCCATTATCTTGCCAATTTAGAGGTATGCCATTTTCATCTTTTCCCTGTTTTACAATTTCATAACTTATAACTTGGCAATCCTGTATACTGTAATTCTTGTTCAAAATTCCAGTATATTCCATCGAAATACTATCGCCGACATTGAAATCGCTATTGTCGATTTTACATGTATAAATTACTTGTTCTTCGTCTTGAATGGTAATTAAACCGTCCTCATATTTAACAACAGTTCCTATCAATTCTTGCTTACTAAATTTATCCTCTGGTCCATCTTTCTTTAATATATTTATTAAAGATATCGTTCCAATTAAAATTCCAAGACATGTTACTACACCTATCATAATAAGATTTTTTTTATTCATATCAACCACCATCACTTAATTATATAATAAATTTGTGAAAGTATTCTTCATTATTTAAACAACTATTAGAGAGATTAATTCTTCTATTTTATTGATCAACAAACCGATGTGGTATCCATCTGCAAACCCGTGGTGGACAAATATCATGAGATTAACATAGCAACGATCATTGTCAAATTGGAATCTGTCCCAAATCATTTGAGGTATCGTTGTATATCTATCGAACGGTGGGACAACTTGAGAAAAGTTAAACCATGGCTCACAAGAAAGCCACACAACTGCATCATCGTAGATTTCTTCTATAACATCTCCATCTAAGAATGATTGCCTTCTCTTTTTATATTCTTCTATAAAAGATTCATAATTATCTATTAGAGGACACGAAAAAAATCCTATCGATTTATCTTCGCGAATTTCCGTAAAGCTTGGATGAATGCGCTCGCCTTTATATATAATTCCGTTTTCATACGTATATTTAAATTGCTCCACTTCGTTCATCGCTTTCGTAAAGTAATATCCGATAGTGGCATATATATGTTTATATTTCTTACATAATTTGTATATATTTGTAATATCGATTTTTGTCGTCACGATTGAGAATGGATTAGTCTTATCTTTGTAAAAATCAAAGGTAGGTTGCCGATTAAAATTTTCGATTTTCTTTTTCATATTATTTCTATCTCCATCACAATTATATCATATAAAAAGTGCTTCTCAAATAGAACGCGACAAGCACTACATTAAATCTATTATTGTTTTTTTCGTGGTCTATAGGTATATACTATATCGGTTTCTGTATCCCAATAACTACCTGGTGGGTATTTAGAATCCACCTCAGCAAGTTCGATCAGATCGTTATTGGTAAGCCAATCTTTTTCTAAATCAACTGAAGAATTTCTTCTATAATTTAATAAAACGATTCCGCCTTCATTTACGTGGGGATCAACTGAGGCAAAAACTTTTCTAAGTGTTCTTTTTTGTAAACTATTAGCGATTATTTTGTTTGTAAAAATGTTATTAAATATTCCCATGTCCTCGAGTTTCTCCGCTAAATTTGAACCGAATATATTAGACAAATATACTATGTCATAACTAGAAACTAGATTTTTTCCGAGATCTAAAATATCGCTTTCATAAAAGTCAGGATAATCTCTTTTTCTGAGTAAAGCTTGTAATTTATAATACCCATTTTTGGTTTTATAAAATGGCAATCCAGACACTATGTTATAAAACAAATGTCTTTCTTGAAGTGGAGCACAAAGACGTCCAAAATCATTTTTTCTTGCTTCATACATCACAGTATCCCAAAAGAGACCTACAAAAGGAGGCATATATGGCAATAGTCTTCTAAGAGTCTTTAAATTCCAAAAATTTTTATTAATTCTGTTACCTTCTAAAAGAGGATGGAAGAACATGATAAATTCATCATAATCTAAAACTCTGACAGAAGCAATTTTTAGACAAGCCATATAGTAAGAGATTCTGTTAATATCGAATAAATCGATTTTTTTAGCTCCGTAATATACAGCTCCCAAATACTGATCGCCCGATGCTGCAACAGTTACGACGTCTTTTCCCTCATAAGAAATAATGTCGTTTATTCCTTCTTGATTTTCTGTTGTATATAAAAATACTCCTTCATACTTTAATTGGTCACTGGTCCTTATGTCATTAGCCAATCTTAAACCCTCTATTATGTCATTAATCTTAAAATTTGTACTCATAAAAATATTCCCCCTTTTTTTAACGATCATAGTATAAGCTATTATCTTTATTAAATCAATCTTTTTTTAAAAATGTGTTGAAAACTTTATATTTATCCACAGCAAAAATGTAATTGTTGCATCAAAAAACAGCCTTAGGGCTGTTACTTTTTTAATCTAAATGTAACTTATCTATTATAGTGATGACATCCATTTTGTCCTCTATGAGCATGTCTACCATTATTGGATTGATAGTTTTCATTATCCCTATATGGACAATTATGAAAGCCAGTATTTGCATCATAATATGGGCAATCTTCTCTAAGACAATTCGGACAATTTTGACCATAAGATGTCGTCATATTATTTTCATTGTTGTCACCTAGTGCATACACAGTCGTCACCATTAAAGAAAGAATTGCTAATCCTACTACAAAATATTTTTTCACTAAAATGATCTCCTTATTTATAAACAATTATATTATTATATATCGATATTATCAATTTATTATATATGTTATTTTATTCATTTTAAATTGATTATTAGTGACATATTTCCTAAATTTTGATAAATAAATGTACTATAAAATAAGGATCAAAAAAAGATCTATTATTGTTATTAGACCTTTATATCAAAATCGCATAAAGCGATGCTATTTTGTAACCAAGATTTAAAAGATTCTATCCAGTTGGCTTTATATTTTTTAATCATTAATTTCATAGTAATAAGATGTTTCAATTCCTTTAAAGACGCTTTCTAAACTCAAATCATCTGTTAAATTATTTTCTATTAAAGTTTTAATTTCTAAGGTATTAATTGGGCTTCTTTCCATAGCTTGTAAATAAAGTTTTTTATCTATATTTTCCCAACTGACAATTTTGTTTAAATTTTTCTTTAATATTAAATCTAACCAAATTCTTGTACTTCTACCATTTCCTTCTAGAAATGGATGAGCAATGTTCATTTCTACATACTTATCTATGATTTCATTTAAAGTTGTTTCACTCATCATTTCAATTTTCTTTAGCATTTCTTCTAGATAAAGAGAATTACCAAATCTAAAATTTCCTTTAGAAATATTTTCTTTTCTAATAACCCCAGCAAAATCATATAAGTTGTCAAACAGATATTTATGAATTTGTTGTAATCCCTTTGTTGTTCCAACCTCAATATTATCTATATTGCCACTTGAAAATAATCCTTTAGCATTCTCTAAACTTTTTTTATCTATTTCGGTCATAAAATTTCTCCAATTTTCACATATTTTTCTACTGTCTATATATTCTTATATTTTAGCATAAAATCGTTGAATTTACAATAGATGAGCAAGATTTAAGGGTCTGGAGATACTCTAGATATCTTAGCAGTTTATATGAATTTTTTTAAAACAAGGATCAAAAAAAGATCTAATATCCCTTTTAGACCTTTATATCAAAATCGCATAAAGCGATAAGTTGCTTTGGCAGAGCATCTGCACCCATAAATGAACTCTCTAGTACCTCAATTCTAGGCACTTTCTTTTCAATAGGCTTATCTTGTGTATTAAATACTAATGTTACACTATCATCATATAAATATACTTTGTTAATTAGTGTATTTATTAAAACTCTCTTATATTTAATATCATTAATGTTGCCTCTTTTTAATTGTACCAGAAAAAACTTAACTTGTCCAATCGTTAATTTGACATTATGGCTTTCTTCAATAGCAATTTCATTCTTAATTCTAGTATGTTCAATTTCCATTTTGTTTATTTCTTCAAAAATAGACTTTTTAACACTATCAATATTACATATTTTTAAACTATCGAATAAATTAGCTTTTTGTTTCTCATTTTCTTTTAGCATTTTATTAAGTCTTTTTAGAGCAGTGCTTTCTCTTTCTTTATCAGCAATTTTAACTACTTCTTCAGCGATTCTTTTAATGTTATCATCCGTTAAGACTTCTCTTGCTTGTTCAACAACTAAATCTTCTATGTAATCTTTTTGTACTGACTTTTTATCACAGAGTTTCTTTCTCGCATTATTACACATATAATAGTTATGTAATTTTCCAGTTTTAGAAGTACCACTATAACCAGTCATAGACTCTTTACAATGTCCACAAAATAACTTAGTTGTTAATAGATATTCAGTTTTTGCTCTTGCTCTAGCAGGTGCTTTTTTATTTTTAAACATAATATCGTGTACTTTATTAAAAGAAGCATCATCAATTATTCTAGGAATAGCATCAGGAGTTTCAACACCATTATAGGTATAAATACCAATGTACTTTTTATTTAATAAAATTCTTCTAATGCTACTTCTATTAAAATCATAACCAGTTACAGTTTTTATGTTTCTATCATTCATATATCTTATTATATCTGCCATTAAATCGCCGTTGTTATACATTTCAAATATTTTTTGAACAATAGGTGCTGTATCTTCATCAATAGCATATTTTTTCTTTTTTACTATCTTACCAGTAGCATCTGTAATATTACTATCAACTTCAATTAACTTTAAACCTAGTGGAACAGTACCACCATTGTAGTAGCAATTATCAGCATTTATTTTCATACCTCTTTTAACCTTTTGCCCTAACTCAGCAGAAAAATATTCAGCCATACCTTCTAAAACACTTTCCATTAAAACGCCACTAGCATCATCACTAATATTTTCACGTGCAGAAAATACTCTTACACCATTCTTTTTTAGTTTAGCTTTATTGACAGCACTATCGTATCTACTACGAGCGAAACGGTCTAATTGATAAACTAAAACTCCCTCAAATGTTTTCTTGTTGCTATCTTCTATCATTTTTTTAAATTCTGGTCTGTCATCATTAGTTCCACTTTGTGCTCTGTCTATATATTCGCCAATGATATTGTAATTGTGTTGTTTAGCATAATTTCTACAATATTCTAATTGTCCTTCGATAGATTGCTCATTTTGATTATGAGAACTATATCTTGCATATACTACTACATTCATTATTTACCACCACTCTTTTTATAAAAATTTGCTATTTCCTTTGCTATTTCAGATACTTTAAATAAAGATATATATTCTAAATCTCCA
>CAJUKM010000007.1:0-5463 GCA_910587535.1 uncultured Bacilli bacterium | reverse complement strand
ACTATTTACAAAAACATTTCCACTATATTGACTTACAATATTTTTAATAGCTATATCCCTATGACTATATATTGCATTTAATAAATCAATTAAATTATTTGAATTAGCAGATGATAATAGGCAATCTAAAACAGAAAGTGCCTTTTTTTCCTGTTCATTTTTTTTCATATGCACTAATTTATTTAAGGCAAAATCTGATAGGCCAAGTTTTTCCTTAACTTCATCATATCCAACATTTATATAATCAGTATTGCAATATAAAAAATCTAAGGATACATTAAAATATTTGGAATATGCTAATGCAAATTCGGGTGGCAGTTCAGTTAATCCCTTTTCTAGCCTATAAATTGTTTGTTTTGGGTAATCTAACGCCTTAGACTCTTTAATCTTATGAGCCATACCAAGTAATTTAAAATAAAGGTCATGTTGGGTAGAATTATTATCCCTTTCAACTCTTAAATATTTTAATCTTTCTGGAGTATTCATACTTTCAAATTTAGGCATACTTATTTTCCTTTCTTTTGAGTATTATTATTATAATACTCAAATCGTTTTATGTCAACAGAAATAGCGATTTTTAAATACTAAAAATTGTGTTACTATTTACTTGTCGACAGAAAAAGGCCTTAATTTAGGAATGAGGAGTGATACAAAATGGTTATTTAAAACTTTGTTTCAGCTAATTTTAGGAAAGGATGTGTACAGTGACAATTAGTGACGAACAAGTTAAACAAATTGCTAATAGTATTATTGTAGATGTTCGTCACTATGTAACGAACCATCGAGAAGAATACGAAAAATTTTTGGCAGATGAATTAATCGCCAATGATGACCATCCAGAATTAGAAAATATAGAAAGGAAGGACAATTTAGATGGGAAAAGTTAATATTACACAATCAATATTTAACAAATTAATGGGTACGGGTAAAACTGAGCCTTGTGAAAAGACAGTAAAACCTACTACACCTAGGGTTAAAATACCCAGTACTAACACTAGTACAAGTATCTATAACAATCTTATGGATACTCTAGAACAACAGACTAAAGGAGGGAATAATAATGGACAACAACAATGATTTTGCTTCTACAAATACAGATAATGTGTTTACAAACTTAAG
This sequence comes from uncultured Bacilli bacterium, assembly GCA_910587535.1. Classification (GTDB taxonomy): domain Bacteria; phylum Bacillota_I; class Bacilli_A; order RF39; family UBA660; genus RUG11867. The sequence goes on along the minus strand of CAJUKM010000007.1, from coordinate 4,344 downwards.
TGTACCCTATGATGATTTAGAGGTACTTACGACTAGTTCTAAAGAACTAGAGCTAGTCGACTACTATTTCGATAGCGTATGTTGTCATGATAAGGAGATAGAAACTTTATTATATGAGGTTATTGGTTATTCACTAGCCAAAACCTCTAAATTAAATAAAGCCTTTATATTCAAAGGTAATGGAAGAAATGGGAAGTCTAAAATTTTTCGTGTGCTAGAGGCATTACTTGAAACGAAACAAGAATTTGAAACTAAAACATTTTTTCAATGTTCACATGAGCATTTAGAGAAATTATCGGGAAGTAAAGCAGGTAGTAAATCAACTGTAGGTGCTTTAAAGGAGTGTACTGTTAATATTGCCGAAGACCAGAAACAGCCTAAGTATATTAATAATTCGTTGATTACTAGATTAATATCTGGAGAGCCTATCTCTATTGAACTCAAAAATAAGGAACAAGAGACTTTCGTACCATTTGCAACTATGCTATTTTCTGTAAATGAAGTTATTGACTTCAAAGAAACTGGAATATTTATAACAGATCGATTTGTAGTCATTCCATTCAACAATACATTCACAGATGACAATAATAATAGAAATATTAACATAGAAGAAGAATTGTGCAAACCGCTATCACTACAGATTATAGCAACTAGAGCCATTGAAGCATTTGAGAAAGTACTAGAGAATGGTAGGTTTACTATTCCTGATGTCGTGGAACGGGAGACTAGAAACTACTTTTTAGAGTGTAATAATGTAGCGGAATTTTGTAGCTTATACCCAATAAAGACAATTATAATCAAGTCCCTTTACTATGATGAATATTGTAAGTGGTGTAAAGAGAACAATAGGGAAAAGGTTACTAACTCTCGATTTGGAAAAGAAGTTTTAGCATTTGGGTATAGGTCAGAAAGATACTCATTTGCTAATAAAAGAGATACTTACTATGCTTCTCCAACATTTAATAATGAGAATACTAGAGACATTTATAATGAATACCTTATAAAAAATGGAATTTCATTAGAAGCAGGAGCAGCGTATAAAGAACAAGATTTAGTAACCATATTTGGGGTAATTCCTTTTAGTGAATATCTATGTAATAATCTTTATAATAAGACTACTAAGGTTGAGAATACATAGAAGTTATACAAACCCTCTGTGAGCCTATAGGAGGCTCTAGGAGGGCTTTTATTATATAAGGCGATAAAATTTTTGTAAATATACATATACCCCTGTAGGCCTCATAGAAGCCCCTAGAGGGGTTTTATTATGGAATGGTCCTATGCCACTATGCCACAAGGCATAAGTAATTTTTTATATAGGTATCCTTAAATATGTTTTTCCATTATTAAAGTACGAAGTACTTTAATAAGTGTATCATTTATAGATACATTCACAAAAAAACGCAATGCGTTAGCTACTCGATTAGATGTTAAACAAAAGGGTGCTCTTATGTTTCTATTTAACATCTAAAAATAGACTAACACAATGCGTTATACTTATATATATACTTTTGTTAACTAATCAGTCGATTCTATATTATGTTATTTATATTTAACTATAAGAAAACTATAGTTATTTCACTATAGTTGATTCTTACAAACATTTTAATTAATTATATTATTCTCACTTGTTACATTTCAAATTTCATTCTTTTTAAATATTATCATTCATTTTACAATTACTTTTTAATCTTATTTTTCATTCTCTTTCATTATTAGTATTATCATATCTTTTAGTATCATTTGTTTTTTAATTATTATTTATATAGTTTAAATTACTTATTGCGTAGTCAAGAGAAATTTTAGTCCCATATACTATAAATTTTTCTTTTAAATTTTAATATCTACATTATTGAATAACTACGACTAGATAAATTAACGGTCTGAGTTCCATTGTGTCGCCACAAGTGTTCAGTATGACGGTTAAGGTAGACTTTATTCTTATTCAGATTTGGGCTGATAAGAGAATTACTCCTAAATTGTTCCGTGTCTAGCGTGAGCAAGTTTTTTAAGTATTACAATAAAGTAATAACTGGACATTATCTCTACTTGGGTCCTTTTTTTAATGTAGAATTAGGTATTCTTGAACTTACCATAATAATATATACGAACTTAATAACTCGGTATAGTTCTTAACCTTATAATTCTATACGAAGTACATAGTGTCCTGTTTACTAAAATATATTGGAATGGTCCTATGCCACTATGCCAGATATTATATTAGATTCTTTGTTAGTATCTTGTCGCCTAAACCATATTTTAGTGCTTCTTCTGCATTGAACCATCTATCCTTTAACTGAATGTCGTGTCTAACTTGTTTTACAGTCTTGCCTGTATTTTCTGCTAATAGTTTGATAATGCGCTCATTTAATGTATTGGTATGTTCATAGTTGATTTTCAACTCGCCAATTTTTCCCATATTAAAAGATGAAACTTCGTGAATCATAACCTCGCTATTAGGAGTTATGTATCGTTTGCCTTTTGTTCCACCACTAAGAAGCACAGCAGCCATTGAAGCACAACGACCAATACATATTGTTCTAACATCACTTTTAACCATTTGCATAGCATCATAAATAGCCATTCCTGAAGCCACAGTGCCACCTGGGGAATTGATATAGAATATTATATCCTTTTTACTTTTAATAGTATCTAGTTTTAACAACTGGTCGACTATATTCTCTGCAACTTCTGCATCAATGGTTTTATTCAAACGAATTATACGATTATCAAATAAATTAACATTTGAGGGAGTTTTAGGTTTAGTATCTTTCTTGGTTTTCTTTTTAGTATTACTCATATTATTCATTCCTTCCTATATGTTATAAGACTTTTTATTTCTTAAATGTTTAGTTTTATATGGTAAATTTAGTTTTTCAAAATCGTGTGAGTTTTCTCCGTGTATTGGTATGATTACATTAGGTTTAACAATATTACAAACTTCTGTAATACCTTCTTTAGTTGCGTGTCCACTGGTGTGTAAGTAATGATAATCTTTTGGAACAAACTTAACAATACTTTCATCAGCAGTAGATCCTTGCAAATATCCTAACCATTGAGAATAGATAAATATATTGTCTTTGAAGTTAGGACTATTGATAAACCTTTTTGAAAAGTAATTACTTCGCACTAGCATACAAAAACCATAATCCAACATTTCTTGATACAACTTTTTATCAAAACTTTTAACATTTGAAAAGTTGTAATAATCTTTATATTTTTTGCTAGTCTTTGTTACATAATCAAGTATCTCCTTTTGATAGACATCACATATAAATAACTTTTTTCCTGCTTCTTCGTTTGCATGGTAAAAAGAGGCGATTCTATCAATATTAGTAGAAGCACACATTATAAAAACATACTTATTATTTTTTATTAAGTCAACTGCTTCTTTCTGTAGCATAAGTTCGGACATAAAAACTTCATCTAGTCTTGAAAGGGTAGTATGCTCACAAATAAGAACATCAACTTTTCCTATTTCCTTAAGTGCTTTAGGAATTGCATTCTCACTAGGACCGTGTGTACGAAAGTCCCCAGTATGTAAAACTCTTTTACCTTCTGCTTCTATAAGAAACATATAACTATCAAATGCTGAATGATTTACTCGAATCGGTGTTAAAGTCATATCTCCAATTTTTAAAGGTATATCTTGCTTGAATGTTTTAAAAGTTTCTAATCTATCAATATGCTCTTGTGTTACTTCTGCAACTTTAGGTTCTTGCATTTTCTTTTGATAAATAGTAAATATCTCTTTTGCTTGTTCTCCAATATAAATAGGGACTTCTTTCTTAACTTGCATATATTCGCCGATATGGTCTAAATGATAATGAGTTATAAACACAGCATTACATTTTTTACTAATCTTAGCGACATTCACTTTTACTTTGCTTGTACTATTTGGAAGATTAGAACCTATATCAATAAGTATTCTAGTATTTTTAGTTTTAATTTCGGTTACACAACCCCCAATTTGGTTAATACCCCTGTGAATTTTAATTTGCATAAGATATTATTCCTTTCTAACTTTGAGTTGCTAGTTTTTGATTACTTGATAAAAATGTTACTCTATCTGCAATTACACGAATTACATTATTTTCTATACTTTCAATTCTTCCTTTAATTCCTATTAGGTCATTCTTTTTACAATATTCAAATGTATTACTTCCAACATAACTTGTTAATTCAATAGGAATATAATCAGTGTCATATTTTCCATTTGCATTTTTAAAATTACGCATAACTTTCAACATTAGTTTATATGAAGTCTTATCCTCGCTTTCCATTTTTTCAATATCGTTGTTTATTCTGCCAATAAGTACAACATTGTTCATAATTTTTTACCTT
>CAJUKM010000006.1:35024-42797 GCA_910587535.1 uncultured Bacilli bacterium | reverse complement strand
TCACTGCAGCCACTGGAGGAACTGAAGTAGTATCATCTACTCAAGTATCACTTACTTCGAATCAGACTTTATTTGCTCATTGGGAAAGAGCTACTGTCATGGTCACTTTGCATGCTAATGGTAATGGCAATTCAATAACTGGATTTTTTGAAGATAAAACCGTTAAGACTAAAACTGTTGAACTTTTGGCTGACGGAACATATGGTGATTTGCCAAAGCCGAATTGTGAAATCAAACTTTCAGGAGTATCAGGGGCTTCTTGCTGGACAACAGGGTGGTTTACTGCAGCAACAGGCGGCACTAAAATTACTTCTACATCCAAATTACTTTCTAATTCTCCTCATACCCTATATGCCCAATGGAATGGGATGTGTTTCTTAGAAGATACATTAGTTTATACTCCAAATGGATATAAGAAAATACAAGATTTGAAAATAGGAGATAAAGTATACTCATATAATGAAAAAATGCACATAGTAGAAATAGATGAAGTATCTCAAGTAATGGTTAATAAATCTATAGATTATTTAAAAGTAACTCTTGAAGACGACACAGTCATAAGAGTAACCGAAACACATCCATTCTATGACAAGAAGAGTGATAGTTGGAAACCTATTTCTGAGTTTGAAATTGGAGACACAGTTACAACTTCTGAGAATAATGATATTAAAATCAAATCTATAGAGCGTGTAGAAAAAGAAGAAATCGTATATAACATGGAAGTCAAAAATAACCATAATTATTACGTTTCAAAATCTAATATTTTAGTACATAATAAGGGAGTTTAATTGTAAGAAAATAGATATTAAATGTTAAATTTCAAAAAAAGTAAATTTCGATTTACTTTTTTATGTGTTTTTTGTAATTGTTTTTATATCATATTTTAAACTATATTTGTAAAAGTTTGTTTTTAAATAGGGACTTGAGACATTTACAAGTCGAACTAATTATGATATCATTATACGGATAAGTAGGTGAATTTTTTGAAAAGTGGATTTGTAAGCATCATAGGAAGACCTAATACGGGAAAGAGCACACTTTTGAATTCTATAGTTAATGCAAAATTGGCAATAACGAGTAATGTTGCTGGTACGACGAGAAATACTATAGAGGGAATATATAACGAACCCGATACTCAGATAATATTCATAGATACACCTGGAATACATAAACCTCAAAATAAGTTAGGAAAACTTTTAAATAGAGAGTCCTATAGTGTCATAAAGGACATCGATGCTATACTATTTTTGGTAGATGCATCCGAGAAATATGGACGTGGAGACGAGTTTATATTAAAGACTTTAAAGCAGAGTGTTACACCGGTTATTTTGGTATTAAATAAGATAGATAAGATAAGCGACGAAGCTCTAATTGCAAAAATAAACGAATATAAAGATCTATATCCTTTCTCTGATATAGTTCCTGTAAGCGCTCTTAAGGATGACAACATAAAGGAACTCCTATCAGTTGTAAAGACACATTTAAAGGATAATATAAGATATTATAATACAGACCAGGTTACAAACTTGAACCCTAAATTCATGATAAGTGAATTGGTTCGAGAAAAGGTACTAAGACTTACCAATAACGAAGTTCCTCATTCTGTAACTTGTGTAACTACCCATTATGAGATAAAACCCGACATAGTCGAAGTTTATGTCGATATAATAGTAGATAGAGATTCATTAAAGAAGATCATCATTGGTAAGGGTGGGTCGATGTTAAAAGAGATCGGTTCACAAGCAAGAGTAGATATAGAAAGTATGTTCGATAAAAAAGTTTATTTAGAACTGTATTGTAAGACTATACCAAAATGGCGCGAAAAAGAGGCGCTGTTAAAAGATTTAGGTTTCTCTAAGGATAATGAATAAATTGATCATAATTGCCCCAATATAAGTGTAGAAAGGGGCAATTTTAGTGATGACAAAGAAAGAAGCTTGGGAAAAATTTAAAAAATCTGGAAAAGTTGAAGATTATCTAGAATATAAAAGAATTTCGAGAAAGGAAAAATAGAAGTAAATGATTAGGGAGTTTGAAGGTATCATAGTATCGGAGACACCTTATGGTGAATCCAGTAAAATAGTAAACATCTTAACGAAAGACGAAGGAATAATCGGGGTGATGGCTAAGGGAGCCAAGAAGATAAAGAGTTCTCTTCGTGTTGCGACCGAAAAATTTACTCTCGGAATATTCAATGTTTATTATCATAAAGACAAACTCTCTACTCTCGTAAGTGCGGATATAATAAATCCGCTTTTGAATATCAAAACCGACATAGTTAAAATAGGATATCTAACATATGTAGTCGAACTAGCACATCAAACCGCTAAGCAGTGTCGAGATAATGCTATCTATAAGATTTTAAAGTCCGCTATTCTAAAGATAGAAAGCGGATTAGACCCGATGATAATGACAAACATTTTGGAGTTAAAGATGCTCGATTATTTAGGAGTAGGAATCGATTTAGATAAATGCATAAAGTGTGGCAATTCGACCGATATAGTTACGATCAGCGGCGACGAAGGCGGTTATATTTGTAAAGATTGCCATACTGGTGAAATAATTTATAGCGATAAAACGATAAAGATGTTTAGACTCTATTATTATGTCGATATAGATTCGATTACGGATTTAAAAATCAGTGGGGAAGTGGTTGCCAATATAAATACAATCCTCACCGAGTATTACGATAGATTTACCGGTCTATATTTAAAGAGTAAGAACTTCTTAAAAAGTGTAATAGAATAAAAAAAGTATCAAAAATAATTGATACTTTTTTAGTCTTTTAACAACCGGCAGAATTCTTCTTGTGAAACGCCTTGTATTTCTTCCTCACCGTAATCTGGGATGAGATGAAGGTGGTAATGTTTAACCTTTTGTTCTTCTCCATAGTTCACGATACTCACAACACTTTTAATCTTAGGGTACTTTAAAAACATCTTTTGGATGAAACATTTAGCAGTGTTATTTATAGTTACTAATATATCATCATCCAAATCTAAGAGAGTAGTGTAGTGTTTTTTCGGTATGATGAGCAAGTGTCCAGGTCTTTTTGGATTGGCATCCATAATGACTACGACGTCTTCATCTTCAAAGCATTTTAAAGCCTCAATTTTTCCTTCTATTATTTGACAAAAAATATCCATAGTTTTATATTCCTCCATCCTCATAATACATTAATTTTGACGTTTTAGCAAGTCGATAAATTAATATAGGTACAAACGACTAGGGAGTTGCATATTTTAAAATAGGAGGTATTACAAATGGCATATTTTAAAGAAATCGTGACGAAGGCGGTCGTCGGAAAAGGAAAAAAAGCCACTACTCAAAAATATACTATAGTACCAGATCAGACTCCAAATACAGTTTTGGGATGTTGGATAATCAACCATAAGTTTAACGGTTCTATGGCCAATAGAGATATATACGTAAACGGAGCATATGACGTGAACGTATGGTATTCATACGATAACGATACCAAGACTGGAGTTTGTACAGGGACGTTTACATATAACGACAAGATGAACGTTCCAGTTTCTAATAATGTTAGTCTTACTAATAATTCTGAAGTCATAGTAAGTTCTCTTAGCGATCCCAACGTCATAGACGTAGGTGTCGAAAATGGTGCGATCAAGTTTAGTGTCAGAAAAGAGATGGGAATCGAGATAGTCGGAGATACTAAGATAAGAGTCAACGTCGAAGACAACTTTGAAGATTATATGGAGATAATCGACGACGAGGAAATAGATGATGTCATGAACGAGATAGATAGTCAAATAAAAGAAGACTACTTAGATGAAAATAGTCCTCTAGAAGACAATCAAGAGTTAGCTCAATAGTTAACTTTTTTTATTTTATGTCTTTATCGTATTCTATATCCGATACGTCGTATTTGCGACCTTTAGAAATAGTCGAAAGTATTTTTGTCGATCCCCAACCGACTATCGCTAGGATAAAGAAATATAGCACTCCAAACATAGTAAACTCTGGAGCTGAGTTAGTAAGTAGACTTATCACTGAAGCGCCTGCGCTCATAGATGTGACTATCGTCAAACTGTCTACAGAACTGCTCGTGACATCTTGTTTCAAGCCGTCGAACAGTTTTTGAGCACTGGAAACATAGTTCTTAGTCATATTCCAGAGATATTTGATATAGTCGAGAGTGTCTCGTAGGGTTTCATATCTATAACCAGATATAGCTAAGAATTCTTCTAAGTCTGCATCACTTTTAGCGATCTTCTCACGAGTCGATATATATGTACTCATCTGATTTATTCTTCCATCGATAAGATTTATCGTTTTGGCATATCCTTCTAGTTTAGTCGTAAATTTTACGATCTCTGAGCCTTTGACTTTGACGTTTTCTTTAACTGTATCGATCTTTTCCCAGATTATTCTGTGGAGATTTAAATAGCGGTGTAGTTGTCCTTTGAATTCTCTTATGAATATCTGTTCTTCTATGTATCTCTCAATATTGTCGTTCGTCTTCATCTTATTATTGATGAAGTAATATTTATCTCCTCTTACGACATCGTAGTTTTGATTGTTAAATTCAAAATATTTTTGTTTTTCAGTTCTAGATAACAATGTCGCCATATCGTCCTTAGTTATTTTATTGCATACGACAAAATATGGATAGACTGTTTCGATATTGGCAAGTTCTTTTGGAACTGGTGCGCCTAGACTGAAAAGATAGCTGAAAGCTGGTGATAGTTTATTCTCGTAATAGTCTGTAACTTTATCGATATCGGCAAATAGGGTATCCTCGCTCACGATATGGTTATTAAGTACGATGAGACCATCTTCGAATACTTTAACTGATATTCCTTCACTAGTCGTGAATTCTACGTATTCCTCTCCAGCGACGCCGTATTCTATCTTTCCTATACTCAAATTTTTTCTATATTCTATCAGTTTTTCTGGATCTAGATCTAGTTGAGATTTTGCATCTCTCAAAAAGTCGTAGATTTCAGATAGTTGGAGCATGGTCCTTTGAAACCATCCACCTATATAAACGTTACTTATTTTCATTTGTACTCCTCATTAATTCTAAATATACTTAATCGACTTGTTTTGAAAAGAATTTGGCATCGTCGACGTTAAAGCCATATTCTTTGTAAAGGCCATGGGCAGCGGTTCTAAAGTTCATCGACCATAGTTCGACGACTTTACAATTCTTTTCTTTGCATATTTTAAAAGCATAGTCTAAAAGTTTTGTTCCGATTTTGTGTCTTCTATATTCTGGGTGGACACATACATGATTCAAAATAGCATATGTGTTCATCTTTTCATAAATCGTCGGAATTACGTTTATCTTTAAATGAGCGACGATTTTTCCTTCGACAAGACCGATTATATATGTCTGATTCGGATCGTTTACGGTTTTTAAAAAAATATCTCGTGCATATTCTATGTCTGTATCTTCTTCGAAACATAGATTACACAATTCGATAGTTTCTTTTAGTTCATCTAATGTCATCTCTTTAAAACTTATGTTCATATCATATCCTCCTTACTATATGTATTTAGTATACAATATTTTAGAAACATTTTAAAGGAAAATAAAAACTAGGCTTATACCTAGTTTTTGAGTTCGTCTAGAAGACTAGAAGTCGAAGAGGAACCCGAGATGATTTTTTCTATCGAATAAAGTAGGGGAGCATCGATCTTTTTTTCTGTGAACAGCCTTTTATAAGCTATTAGATTGTCGTATCCCTCTACTGTTGTGGAATTTAGGTATTCCGTGTATTCTCGTTTAGTTTTAGTTGCTAACATAGTTCCAAAAGTATAGTTTCTGCTATCTCTACTCGTACACGTAAGAATGAGATCTCCTAGAGTAGCTAGAGTAGTAGTGGAACTTGAATCAAGTCCTAGAGAAGCGAATATATTTTCAATCTCTTTAAGAGCAAGAGCAACATATAGACATTTCGTAGAATGACCAATATTCAATCCCTCGATTATACCAGAGCCTATTGCGTAGACGTTTTTAAGAGATCCAGCCATTTCGATAGCGATTAGATCACTCGAATATTCAAGGTATGTATCTTTTAAAATAGATTTTATCAAATCGAAGTCGTCTAGTGTACTCGTTGCTAAAGTAAATCCAACTGGATGTAATGCATCTATATCTTTTGCAAAAGTTGGACCAGAGATCACACCATATCTATTATCTGGGAGTATCGACCCACACAGATCGGTCATAAGTGAACCGTCTTCTAAAATAGATTTAGATCCCAATACGATAAGATGTTCTTTAGTCACATATCCTTTGAGACTTGTCAAAATAGATTTGACGAATTTGCCACTCGTTAGGATGAATATTACATCACCAAAGGAAGCGATGTCTTTAAAAGAATTGGTGAGTCTTATATCTTTATGGGCGTCTACTTTAGCGAAGTCTTTCTGTTCTGTCCACATCATGACTTCGTTATCTTTTGAAATCATCAGTTTTCCCATAGATTTTCCGTATACTCCAGATCCTATAATCGATACCTTCATCTTTTATTCCTTCTTTCTCTATCTATCTTATATAGATTTTTCTCATAAGAGTTGTTTTTAGGTGTGTAATATTTGCGATTCTTTAAATTGTCAGGAAGATATGTTTCATCTACCCAATAGTTTGGCGGATAGTCATGAGGATAGCGGTACTTTAAGGAGTGACCTTTTATGACTTCTGGTATGTCACCTATGTTTCCTTTTCTGATGTCGGATAGTGCTAAGTCTATTGCCATGTAGGCACTGTTGCTTTTAGGAGATAATGCCATCTCTGAGACGACTACAGATAGAGGGATTCTTCCTTCATCTATTCCTAACATCTTTACTGCTTCAACTGCCGCATGGACTTTCGGACCGATGCCTGGGTTAGCAAGTCCTATATCTTCGTACGCTATTACTGTCATACGCCTAAAAAGACTATCCAAATCACCTATCTCTAACAGTAGGGCGAGATAGTAGATCGCCGCATCGACATCGCTTCCTCTAATGGACTTTTGAAAGGCACTAAGAAGTTCATAATGGCCATTCCCATTTTTATCTGTATATAAAACCGGTTTGTCGTCTATCTTTTTTAGAAGATCGAGCGTTATCTTTTTATCTTTACTTATGTAATATGCCATCTCGAGAGTGTTCATAGCACTTCTGAAGTCACCGTTAGAGATACTCGCTATGTATTTTAAAGAATCGTTATTAATAGATATTCCCTCTAACGATTTGCTAGAACGTTTTAGCCCTTTCATTATATCTTCTGTACTCAAGTCTTTTAACTCGAAGATTTGAACTCTACTTCTGATCGCCGGATTTATAGAGTAGTAGGGGTTAGAAGTCGTGAGACCTATAAGTGTTATCAAACCACTTTCGACATATGGTAGGAGTAAGTCTTGTTTATCTTTGTTAAGTCTATGTATCTCGTCCATGATGAGAATCATCTCGCCGTTCATTTTGGCTTCTTCGATTACGATATCGAAGTCACTTTTGTTGTTTATAGTAGCATTTAGCATTCTATATGATAGTCCCAATTCTTCTACTAGAGCTAAGGCGATACTAGTCTTTCCCGTTCCAGGTTTGCCCCAAAGTATCATAGAGAAAAGTCTTTTATTTTTGATGAGATTTGTAAGAATTCCATCTTTACCCGTTAAGGATTCTTGGCCAATTATATCTTTTAGTTTTTTAGGGCGCGATGTATTTGCTAGCAGTTCCATATTGTCCTCCTAAGTTATCGATTATTATATATTGTACTAGGTATTAAAAGTTTTTTCAAATATTACCTTAGGATAT
>CAJUKM010000006.1:0-35014 GCA_910587535.1 uncultured Bacilli bacterium | reverse complement strand
GGATATGTTATAATTTTTATATAGTTAGATAAAATGATTGAGGAGCTTGAATAATTATGAAGTATGTCGATGAATTTGTTATAGATTTAGAATATGTAAAGAATTATTCTAAGAATACCATTTGCTCCTATCAAAGTGATATCGTAAAATTTCTAGAGTATTTGAAGTGCGATGATCCTCGAAAAATAAGTGATGAAGATATCAGGAGGTACGTCAGAAGTTTAAATGAACTTAAAGATAAAACTTTAGCGAGAAAACTTTCATCTATCCGGATGTTCTTCGATTTTATGCTCAAAAAAGGTTATCTAAAAGCTAGTCCAGCTGACGGAATCGATGGACCAAAAATTGGAAAATATTTGCCAGACATTTTGTCTATAGATGAAGTTGACAAAATTTTAGATATCGAACCTAAAGACAATTATTCTTATAGAAACAGATGTATTTTAGAGATGCTTTACAGTACCGGATTGCGTATAAGCGAATTAGTCAGTTTAAAGCTTTCTAACGTCAATTTAGAGGAATGTTTAGTCAAGGTCATGGGGAAGGGTAAAAAAGAACGAATAGTTCCTTTAAACGACGTTACTGTCGAATATATAGATAGATATATAAAAGAAGTGAGACCTAATATGTTAAAAGGTGTGACGACAGACTCTCTATTTTTAAATAACCACGGAAAAGGGTTAACTAGACAAGCAGTCTTTAAAATGATCAAGAAGAGGGCAGAGGAAGTAGGGCTATTAAAGAATATAAGTCCCCATACTCTTAGACACTCTTTTGCTACCCATCTTTTGGAAAACGGTGCAGATATAAGATTTATTCAAGAACTTTTGGGTCACTCCGACATAGGTACGACGGAGATATATACTCACATAATAAATGGCACATTAAAACGAGATTATGACGAATATAATCCTCGTGACAATTAAAAAAGGGATATAAAATCATCCCTTTTATTTTGAACTATTTTCATTGTTAGCTCTTGCAGAATTCTTAGCATTTGCAGAATTTCTTGCAGAATTTTTAGCTGAGCTTCTAGCGTTGTTTCTGCTACTGTTTGAATTGCTGTTATTAGCTTTTGCACGAGCTTGATTATTAGATCTACTCATAATTTTTCCTCCCACTATTATTGTGTACATGACTATAAAATTAATTCATGGTAAAAGGTGGAATTATAATAATTTTCGATATGTTTGCATATTTTGATAGAAGAGGGGAGTAATATTATGGAAATAGTATGGCCTTTTGTCTTATCGTCGATTGCAGGTTTGTCTACAGTATTGGGGTGCATTGGCATATTTATCCCTGTAAAAAAGAAGGACGAATTTCTAGCGTTTTCGATCGGGTTATCTCTGAGTGTTATGTTGATGGTGAGTTTATTCGATTTGATCCCTAGCTCACTTCCAAATCTAGCGCCAGGAGTAGGTAAGAGCATATTTTTATTCGTAACATTTTTTGGAATAGGTGCTATGATTGTAGGAATCTTAAATAAGTTTATCGAAAAAGAGAAGGGGAAAAGCGAGAGCAACTTATATAAACTAGGTATCTTAAGTTTTATAGCGTTAGTCATGCACAATCTGCCAGAAGGTATTCTCACATTCATGAGTACTTACCAGGACTTCAGTTTAGGCTTATCTCTATGTATTGCGATAGCGCTTCATAATATTCCAGAGGGGATCAGTATAGCGGTTCCAATATATTACTCTACAGGAAGTATATGGAAAGCCGTAAAATGTACTCTTTATTCAGCAATAGCTGAACCATTTGGAGCTCTTCTTGCATTTTTGATATTGAAAGATTTTATAACAGATCAGATGATAAGTATGTTTTTGATATTGGTAGCAGGAATTATGGTAACTTTATCTATCGAAAAGATGCTACCAGAGGCTATGTTATACAATAAAAATAGATTCCTAGCTCTAGGAATCTCCATAGGTATAATAATTGTATCGTTGAGTCTAATCATTTTGTAAGATTAGATATCAGAAGTAGGGTATACATGACTGTCGTTATAGCTACATTGACCACAATGAATACAAGAGCAGCATTACCCCTTCTATTAGATACAGCAGTAGGCTTCATAGAAAGTACTCTTCCATTTTTGTGTTCACCTTTACGGTTAGGGAATCTATTATCTTGATTCTGATTGCGCTGCTGTTGTCTAGCATCGGTTAAGACGTTGATTCTATCCCTAATGGCGTTTAGAAGTTCTTCAGCAACGGCTGAATCGATACTACGATCAGCTATTTTAAAAGAGAGGCTTCTCAAGAGGTTGGTTAGTATAATTGTATCTGGTACTTTTGAAATATCTTCCTTTATAGACTTGAAATACTCCGGATCGTTAAGTTTAGAATATTCTATCATTATAATCACCCTCATTTTTATCAAATATAGAAGTTAACATAATATGTATTATGGGAAGTTAAACATTTTTTTTATTTTATGTGATAAACTATCAATCCCACGTATAATAAATATTATCGTTATTCTCATTATCTATTCTAGATTATACTACCAATAGATATATTTAGCAATTTTTATTTTGGCATGTTGGCATTTTATATGTAAAAGATTTTAATCGATCTTTTGATTTCTATTAATCTCTTTAGACGACATTTTTAATTAGTATATGATGAGTTATTCATCTTGATTGTTCTTAACATCTTTGTTAGAGGTGTCGTTATAGAACTTATACTCTATACCCCTATTACCTTTTTTTAAAAATCGATAGGGGGAGTGAACTAAATTTTAGCGTAGACTTTATAGCTTTATTATTCTTTAAAAAAGTTTCGATCAGAGTATATTATCATATTCTATAGAGTATTTATGTAATGAGTTCATAAGTATATTTTTAATCGAAGAAGGGGAGATCAGAACTAAAAAAAGAAGATGCGTGAATTACACTCTTCTCTCCCCTACACTTTCTTAAACTTTTCGCGATTCTATTTCGGCCATTTTTTCGAAAACTTCTGTTGCGTTCTCGTCTGTCAATGCTGGATAACCTAATTCTCTTAAGGCTTGAATTTTTACCGTATTGAGCTGTTGTGTTCTCGAAAGCTTTTCTTCGTTTCTTCTTTCAATCTCCTGGACAAATCTCGTTCTAGCCTCTAAAACTTTACTCTTAGAAGCACCTCCGTGTCTATACAAACCTGTTGCAGAGTGGATGATTCCTTCGAAGATGAATTGATTGTCTTCGTGGAAGGCAAACTCGTTAGGGTCTGTAAAACCGGTAAGCTTACTTATATAAGCTAGAAAGTATTTTACTTCGTTCACATTGTCGATCGATTGTAAAATGTGATATACGTATTGCAATGCCGCTACTGATTCATCTTTTTTGTAGTCATCGGTAAGCTTATCTTTAACGATATAAGTTATATCAGAGAATAGCTGTTGCTCTTCCTTTTTTAACTTTTTCAAATCTCCAATGCTATCTAACTCTATAGTATCTTTTATGCTTTGGTTTAATCTTCTTTCAACTTCCATTATATATTCAGAATTTATTTTTATTTTAGAAAGTGCCTTGTCGCTACCATCTTCTATATCCAAAAGTTTGAATAGTAAAATCTTTTTTTCTTTAGGCCACTTATTCAGTGATTCTAATTCTAGATAATTATATATCATCTGTCTAGAGACACCTAGGTATTTAGCTAAGTTGACTTTTGATATTCCTAATTCTTGTAATATTTCATTTAATAATTTCATGTATACCGTCCTCTACCTTTACAATATCATTTTACTCTAGTAGACACTCGGTTGTCAATAAAAACTTGACTTTTTTAGCAAAACAAACTTAGATATACCAAAGTCTTTCTCCGTCTTTATATATTTCATCTATAAATCCACTTCCGATGCATTCTTCGCCATCATAAAGTACGCACGCTTGTCCAGGAGTTACTCCTTTGGTTTGAGCGGGGTACTTTACTTTAATATGATCATCGCCATATTCTAACTTGACTGGTACGTCTTTACTTCTATATCTAAACTTTGCGGTACATTTCTTTGGATGTCCTTTACCTAACCAATTTATGTTGCTTATCGTACACATGTCACTGTAGAGGTACTTTGGATCATCACCAAAAGAGATGTAGAGGATGTTTTTTTTGGTATCTTTTCCTACGACGTAGTGTTTATCTTTCTGTCCACTTATTCCGACGTTCCTTCTCTGACCAATCGTATAGTTCATCAATCCTTCGTGTTTTCCGATGACTTCCCTACTTTCGACGTCGACTATGTCTCCTGGATCAGTTTTAAGAAAGTTTTTTATAAATCTTTGATAATTTCTTTCGCCTATGAAGCATATTCCGGTCGAATCTTTTTTTGCAGCAGTAGGAAGATCTATTTTTTTGGCTATATCTCTAACTTCATCTTTAGTGATGTCACCTACAGGAAATAGGACATTTTTAAATTTTTCTTTTGCTACTTGCGCGAGAAAGTAAGTCTGATCTTTGTTAGAGTCTATTCCTCTTAAAAGTTTTCCGTCTTGTATTTTGGCATAGTGACCAGTTGCTATATAATCGGCACCTAACTTTTTTGCTTCTTCGATGAATTTGTCGAATTTGATGTATTTGTTACACATGAGATCTGGATTTGGAGTACGTCCTTTTTTAAGCTCTTCTAGAAAGTATGTAAACACGTCGTCCCAGTATTCCTTTATAAAATCTATTCGATGTATGGGAATACCTAGATGATCTGCTACTTTCTTCGCGTCGTTGTAATCTTGTTCTTGAGGACATATGTTGCCATTTTCTTCTAAGCCGTCGAACTCGCCATTTGCCATAGAATCCCAATTTCTCATAAAAAGTCCGATGACTTCATAACCCTGTTTTTGAAGGATATAAGCCGCTACTGAAGAGTCTACTCCCCCACTCAACCCTAAAACTACTTTTGACATAAAAATACACCCTCTTTTCTGGATGTATTATACCACAATAGACCGATTTTTTTCCATATTATCCGATCAAATTTATAAATAGTCCGATGATCTTGTTTGCAAACAAATATATCATACCGCTATTCAATATGATTATTATTAGGACGATCACGAAACGATAGAAGTGGTAGACTATCACCCTATAAAATTCTTCTTTGTTTTTGGTGGTTAAAGCCTCTATCATCTTTACTACAAAGCGAAGAGATATAATCGAAAAGTAGATCATTATGACTGTATAGATGAGTTTAGAGGCGATAAAAAATAACAGATAGAAAAGTAGTCCTTTTAACTCATAGTTAAATAGAAATAGTCCTATTGCGAATCCAACTGATGCCGCCTCATAAAAGAGGTAAAAAAGAATTGCGGGAAAACCTATAAGCGAAACTGATAGTATGAATATTCCCGAGATAAATACTATATTGGGGAAAAAAGTGTTTTGACGTGTCGTCTCTAAAAGGTTTTTGAAATCACTTAGAGTCCCACTCAGATCCGGTTTATAAGAAAAAAAGAATAAAATACCTACGAGAATACCTATTAAAAATAATGTGACTACGAATTTTACTAGAAAACTATTTTTAATGTTTTTCATTTTATATTTCTCCTAGTTAAGTATATTTAGGTCTTTAATTTTTATGAATATTTTAGTATAATTAACTTAATAAGAGGTGAATCGTATGGCATATAAAGCAAAAAAGAAATCCAACTTCTGGACTAAAGTCTTCGTTTGGTTCATGTTTGGCGCGATGCTTGCGAGTTTTGCAGCATCTGTACTATATTATATATTAGTATCATAAAAGAGACTCTAAAGAATCTCTTTTAATTTTGTCTTTCTCCTTCTTCTAACATGTTAATTATGCTTATACCATATCCCGAAGATGGATTAGAGATAACCACGTGGGTTACTGCTCCTATTATCTTGTCATTTTGGATTATAGGGCTTCCACTCATTCCTTGTACTATGCCACCAGTTTTTTCTAAAAGTTTTTTATCGGTAACTTTGAAATATATGTTTTTTATGTCGCTTTTTTCATCTACCTTAGTGATTTCTATATCGAATTCTTCTAAAGTGTCTCCCTCTAAGACAGTATAAATCTTGGCATTACCCTCTTCTATTTCTTCTATTGTAGCTACTTTTAAAGCTTTTTTGTCAGGAACTTCAATAGTGTATTTGCCGTATATTCCAGTTTCGGAATTCTTCTCTATATTTCCATAAATGGTAGACGAATAGAATTTGGCATTTTTACCTCCAGGAGAACCAGAAGAGCTTCGATCTATACTAGTAATAGTACTTCTAAAGATCGAACCAGTTCTAACTTCGACTGTTTCGTTCGTGTTTGCTTCTACGATGTTATGACCAAGCGCTCCATATATTTTTGTCTCGGGGTCTATGTATGTAAGCGTTCCTATTCCTGATATTTCGTCCTTGACATAGAGTCCTGTCTTGTAGTTTCCATCTTCATATGTCAAGTCTAGGTCTATCTCTTTGTCTTTTCCGTTTCTAAGTACCGTCAAAGTAACTTTTCCTTCTTTGACGTGTTCTTCCATCAAGTCGACCATTCCTTTTACCGAATCGACAAGAGAACCTTCAACTTTTGTTATTCTATCCCCAACTTTGATGTTCGGAGTTCCCTTGTTGAATTTTCCGTTTACTTTATAGAATCCGACTACTAAAATTCCTTCGCTTTTTATTTCAATTCCTATGGATTCTCCGCCTGGAATGATGTAGTTGGAATATGCTAGCACTTCGAATGGGAAACTCAAAAGCACTAATAATGATAAAGCTGTCTTTTTAAATAAATTCATTACTACCCACACTCTTTCCTTATTATTTTGAGTGCAATTATTTAAAATATCTATGTCAATCGTTTCCAAAAAAAAGATTTCTATTCCTCAGTAGGTTCGAAATCTTTTAATTCTCCTGTTTCTGTAAGTATTTTGTTAACTTTTTCAGTCGCAGCGTTCAATTTATCTCCACAATTTTTAGCTAAAGCCATACCCCTTGTGAATTTATCTATAGCCGTATCGAGAGTACATGAACCAGATTCTAATTCTTTTACAATCTGTTCTAGTTCAGTAATACTTTCTTCAAATGTCTTTTCTTTTTCTTCCATGTCAATTCTCCTTAATCTTGTTTACTATAGCCTCTAATGATCCCGAGCTCATTTTAATATCGACTATGTCACCTTTTTTTAGTCCTTCAGTACTGTTTATCACTTTATCTTTTATACTCACCACTGAATAGCCTTTCTTCAGTATTTCTAGTGGATTTAGTAAATCCAATTTGTTTATCATTATATCGAAGATTTTTGCCTTATTATTTAAAATCGACTTAGTATCGCTTTGTAATCGTATCCTTAAAGATTCTATCTTTTCGCGATCTTTCTCATAAAATGATAGAGGATTTTTAAGTATGTAAGCACTTTTAACTTTTTCTAATCTTGTCTTAGAAGTTTCTAGTTGTCTTTCTATAAAATTTTCTAGTTTGTCGATCAAAATAGATAATTTTTGTTCTTTCACTTCATAGATTGCCATCGGACTTTTTAGAACGTAAGCTCCTTCTAGAGCTTCTAATTTTTTTCTACTAAGCTCCAATATTTTACTCGCGTTTCCTTGCAAGCGAATTTTGTAGTTTTCGATCAATTTGAAAACTTCTGTTATGTTCGGGACAGCCATCTCAGCGGCACCAGTCGGTGTCGGTGCTCGAAGATCTGCGACAAAGTCTGCTATGGTAAAATCCACTTCGTGTCCTACTGCACTTATGACTGGTACCTCTGTCTCAAAAATGGCTCTTGCCACTATCTCTTCGTTAAAAGCCCACAAGTCTTCGATAGAACCTCCACCGCGTCCTACTATTAGAACATCTATATCGAAAGTATTTGCTTTTTTAATCTGTTCGACGATGCTAAATTTTGCATTTTCTCCTTGAACCAAGGTCGGGAAAAGAATCGTCTCTGCTATCGGATATCTCCTTTTTATCGTGCTTAAAATATCTCTGATGGCAGCTCCTGTTGGAGCGGTGACGATGCCGATTTTTTTGGGAAACTTAGGGATAGGTTTTTTGAGATCTTTCCTAAAAAGACCTTCCGCTTCCAACTCTTTTTTCAATTTTTCATAAGCAATGAATAATTCGCCTATTCCATCTGGCTGCATATTAGTAACTACTATTTGATACTTTCCAGTTCCTTCGTAGACAGTAACTTTGCCTTCGGCAAAAACTTTAGTTCCTTCTTTAGGTTCAAAAGAAAGTTTAGATGCATTTGTTTGAAACATGATTGCACTGATGATGCTCGTTTCGTCTTTTAAGCTGAAATATAGGTGTCCTCGAGAATGGAGCTTGCAGTTACTTATTTCCCCCTTTAAAAAGACGTGTCCTAAATGAACGTCTGCTTCGAACTTTCTTTTTAAATAATTATTTAAGGCACTTACTGTTATGTAGTTAGCCATATCAAATGTTATCCTTAATGTATTTATCTAAAACGGCATTTATCATCTTTCTTACTGAGTCATCCGAATATTTTTTTGCAAGTTCGACTGCTTCATTAATGACGACAATGTGAGGAGTTTCAGTGTATTTGAGCTCATACAACCCCATTCTTAGAATGCTGGCTCCCGTTTTATCTAAACGGTTTATATCCCAGTTTTCCAAGTATTTGTTTGCCAAGTCATTTAGCTCGTCGTAATATGTGTTAACACCATATACAACTTCTTTTACAAATTCATTAGATATTTCAGTATTTTCGTTTATAACCGCATCGATTTCAAAAGGTATCTTACCTTGTTTATATATATCTATTTGATAAAGTATAGTCATTATTTTAACTCTAAGCTCGCTTCGCGTAAGTTGCATAAAATCACCTAAAAGAATTATAACAAAAAAAGACCTTTAGGTCTATCGTTTTTTAGTTTATAGCAAGTATCTTTACTTCGTAAGAACCATTTGGACTTTCGACGTTGACGATGTCTCCAACTTTCTTATTTAAGACAGCTTTCCCTATAGGAGATTCGTTTGAAATTCTGTTTTCAAATGGATTTGCTTCAAGCGAACCTACTATTCTATATTCTTCTTGTTCATCGTCTCCAACGTACTCGATAGTAATCGTAGATCCTACTCCTACTACACCTTTTTCTGGTCCTTCGATGATCTTCGCGTGATCTATCATGTATTCTAATTCTTTAATTCTTGCTTCTAATTCTGCTTGATCGTTTCTAGCTGCATCATAATCGGCATTTTCTGAAAGGTCACCTTGAGCACGAGCATCTTTAATTGCCTCTATAACTTGAGGTCTTTTTACTGTTTTGAGTTCGTTTAACTCACTTTCTAATTTTAAAAAACCTTCTGCTGTAAGTAAACATTCTTTTTTTGACATTATATCTTCACTCTTTCGTATATAAAAATTTTAAAAATCTACCGCGGTTTTTAGGTCGTCCTAATAATACTAAATTTCATCAAAAATGTCAAATACTTTCGCACGCATCATGGAGTTTTGTTCACAAAAACTTGGCACTTTTATCGTCACTATATCTTTTGGATGATTACAGTATTCTATATTTTCTCCTGTATCGCTTTTTAAGTCATCGATAACGAATTCGATGGTTTGCATTTTTGGACCAAATATTTGGACTGTATCTCCTTTTTTGAAGTAGTTTCTGACTTCTAAATCGATATAACCATCTCTATAAGTTTTTACTAAACCTAAAAAATCCTGGTTAGATTCTTCTTTGCGTCCATTGAAGTATTGTTCCTTAAAACCGGGTATTCCATCATAGAATTGGCTCACAGATTCTCTATTAGCTACCCTATTGATGATATTCCTTGCATATTCAATATATTCTTTTGTCAATGTATTGTTTCCAATTTTATCGATTATTTTTCTATAAGTATGTAAAACTGTTGCAATATAATATATAGAGCGCATTCTGCCCTCTATTTTGAACGAATTTACTCCTATTGAGATCATACTTTCGATGTTTTCTATCATGTTTAAATCTTTTGGCATCATCTCGAAGTCCGCGCCAGTATCGGTTTTAAAAGTCCAACGGCATACTTGAGCGCATCCTCCTCTATTGGAGTCTCTATTTGTCGCATAATTAGATAAGACACATCTACCACTAAAAGACGTACACATCGCTCCTTGAATAAAACATTCGAGTTCTATACCTGTTTCTTTTTTAATACGTATTATGTCGTCTTTAGAAGCTTCTCTTGCTAGAACAACTCTTTTTACACCTTGCTCCATAAAAAATTTGACTACACGAGAATTCAAAGTGCTAGCTTGAGTCGACAAGTGAATTTCAAAATCGTATGAGTTCTTCTTCGATATTTCTATTACGACAGGGTCGCTAACTATTATGGCGTCGACTCCTATTTCACTTAAAAACTTTAAGTATTCTTCTAGACCTTCTAAGTCTTCTTCGTGAAATACGATGTTGACCGTTACGTACACTTTTTTAGAAAGTGAATGGGCATATTTCACACATTCTTCTAGTTCCTCATCGGTAAAGTTTGTCGCATTTGCACGTAAGCCAAAATTTTGACCACCTAAATAGACAGCATCAGCACCGTATAGCAATGCAAAAAATAATCTTTCTTTATCGCCTGCAGGGCTCAACAATTCTATCATTTTAAATCACCTATTTTATAGACAGTTTTTTTGTATAAAAAACCTTTAATCCCCGAAATTTCGTCTATGTTGTTCAGTAAGGATATTACGTCGCCTACCTTTAGAAAGTGAGTATCCACGAAGTAAAATTTTATATTTTCAGCATTTAGGGTTAAGGCTTCTTCTCTCATATCGAGTAAGTTATCGTCGAAAACAGCTGTACCATAAGGAGATTCTACGAGTTTAAGAGATAGAGAATCTTTGCTTTCAACTATATCGAGAGCTTTTTTTTCACTAATATCGTGTTCTATACAGTAATTCGTCACCAAATGCCTTCTAGAATACATTATCATAGGATAGGAAAGCACATTCAAAACGAGTGGTTTTTTAGTTTGAGAAAGAATTTTTTCGATCTCTTTTAAAGTTATGTCAGTCGAGATCATGAGACTATCAAAATATTCGAGCCAAAAATTTATGGTCAACGAGTTATTATTCAAATGGTTTTGGAACAATATCAGCTTATAACCTCTATTTTTTAAAGCATAATATAGGCCGATGTCTTCAATTACTAATCCTAAGACGTTTGACGGCAATGACAGTTCTAGGAATCGGTCGATGTCATCATCGTCTAATATCCGGTTTATTAGAAGATATGCCTTTACTTTAGAGTCTTCTATTTCTTTTAAATCGAACTCTTCATATCCGATCGAATAACCTTTTAAAGGGAATAGAAAGTGTTCTATTCCCAAAGTTTTATATCTTTCTAAGTCTTCTATTCGACTCACATTTAAAAGGATCTTCTGTTTATTCATCTTTGTTCTTATAACTGACACTGAGGCCATCACCTTTATCATAAAACTTCGTCGTATATTCTTTATTCGATTTTAAAAATACGATGAAATCTTCTATTTTTGCAACTAGGCTGTTTAAGTTTTTAGACATGGTGTCATCTCTGTTTCCGACTAAGCCGTGAAAGTTTATGTTGTCACATATTATAACTCCATTTGGATTTAAATAATGACTAAATTTTTCAAAGAATTTGATATTTTGAGCTTTAGCTGCATCTATCAGTATGAGATCGTAACTGCGACCGATTAAATTTACTTCATGAGCATCTTGGAAAACGATTTCTATCTGTTTTTCTAAGCCGCATTTTTTAACATTTTTAACGGCTTCCATGTATCTTTTTTCATCTCTTTCGATAGTTGTCAACTCTACCCCTTCAGCAGCACTGACCATTAAGATACCACTGTAACCGATGGCGGTTCCGATTTCTAAAATTTTCTTTACGTTATTTAATTTAATATAGTTCATTATGAATTTGATCGATTCTTTTTCCATGATCGGAACATTATACTCTTTGGCATATTTTTCCATCTCTAAAATAGTTTCTTTCATTTAAAAATCACCAACATATGGATTATACCACATGTCGATTTTTAAATCAAATTTTAAAAATTTATAAGTTCTTTCTTAACTTTTTTCAATTCTCTGACGTACTTCATCTAATATTAAAGTGCGTCCCTTTTTTATTTCCATCGAATTATGAGTGGAAGGTATTATTATACTAGAAGTATTAAATACATCATCTATTTTTCTCTGTGATGATAGTGGTACTATTCCATCTCCTTTACCATCAAATAGGCAATCGTTTAAGATACAAAGCCCTAGCGATGCTAAGTTTCCACTTTTAATAGCTTCTTTTAAAGTATCTTCTGTTATAGTTGTGCATATGTTTCTATAATGTGATATCAGTCCTAGACTCTTTAAATTCTGACTAGAGAGAGCATTTTCTAGAAACGATGGATCGTAAAAAGGTTTCAGATCATCTGTAACGCCACCTGGAACTGCTATATCTAGATCCATGTGCGAATTACTAAAGTTGTCAAAGAAAATTCCCATTACGGCTTTATATACCTCACTACTGAATCTACCCTGTCCCAATTTTGCTTCAACCATCTTTTTTACTTCTATTTCTAAAAGTTTTGGAGAAGCAATCAATGTTCCTTCGTAAGGTGAAGAAATGCTGTAAATACGTGTTTTTACGAAACTTCTAGGATCTTTAAAGTATTTAATCATATCGACAGCGATGACTCCACATTTTGAAAATCCTAAAAAGTTGACTGTCTTAGCATCTATTCTTCTCGATAATGTATCTATATATTCAGCAATAGCTTTACTTTGTTCGGTAAGCGGAGCATCGTTATCGATTAAAATCATTTCTATTTTATAATTTTCTCTAAGATTACTAAAATATTTAATAACATTTGAAATATGGGCTGTGCGATCTGAAACGGCATTAGGATTTTTTGTAATATTTTCTACTCTATATCCATTTGCAATTACTATATAGTTGAATTGGCGGTTTTGTGAGTTTATTATATCACTATAAGAAACAGTTGAAAGAGCTTTTCCTTTTTCGCCACTTTCCACGTCTTTCCAGACATTGTTTTGTAAATCCCACTTTTTATGGTGTTTTATGGTTCCCATTCCTATTCTCCCCTTTTTTAACGGGTGTTATTATATTAAACATTATGAATTTTGTCAATAAAAAACCACTTAAGTGGTTTATGCAAAAAGGGCTTGGTCAATATTCGTACCATAAACCTTCTTTTTTGAGTCTGGAAACTGTATTTATGTGCTCACTGTTGGTTTTACTAAAGTATGTCTTGCCGTTTTTGTCTGCCACGAAGAATAGATAGTCGTGTTTTGCAGGTTTAATAGTGGCTTGTAGTGAATTTAAGCTAGCCGTTGCAATCGGCCCGATAGGAAGCTTTTTAACATAAGTTCCCCTAGTATTATAGGCATTACACGAGTTTATATCATCCCAAGATAAGTCGACGTTAAAGTCTTTACCTACGGCATAATAGGTAGTTACGTCACTTCCTAGAGTTTCTCCTCTTTCTAATCTATTATAAAATACTCCTGCGACGCCCTCTCTATCTTTGCTTCTTGCACCTTCTAATTCGACTATGGAAGAAAGTGTTAATAGTTCGTGAATGCTATATGGACTTGCGTCGATTTCTGTTTGATATTTAGAGAGTTTAGAGGCTGTGTTGTCTAGCATCTTTTCTATTATTTCGTCTAAAGTTACACTCGATAAAAATTCGTACGTATCTGGAAATAGATATCCCTCTAGAGGATGATAAATTCCTTCTTTCAAGATGTCTTCAGTAAGAAAATCGTATTTTTTAATCAAAGTTTTTATGTATTCTTTGTCGTCCAATCTAGCTAGTACAGTTTCTTTAGAAAATTCAAAGTTTTTGCTTATTACATCTGCAATGTAGGATAGTCTTTTTCCCTCTACAAAAGTTACCCAAACTGTATCGTATGTCACTTTGCCGTTTAAGATGTTTTTATATATCTCCACTGGCGTCATACTTTTTGTAAATATATAAGATCCAGCTTTTGGTATGCCAGGATTTAACTTAGAATATATCTTTAAAGCTAATTCGTTTTTGATTAGTCCTGTTTCCTTTAGGTTGGCGATGATTTTGCTCGTTGCTTCTCCTTCTTTTATTTCAAAACTGACATTTTCTTTGGCATTTTTGTCGATCGCTTTCAGACCGTCAAAATAGATGTATAGAGAAGTTCCGATAGCCGCTATAAATAAAAAAAGGAAGATACCGACAGCGGTAAGAATAATGCGTTTTTTCTTCATATCAGTTATCTTCTTTGTTCTCCATGCTTTCTTTAATCACCTGTTTTTGAGCACTAGCTAATACACTTTCTATCATATCCCATTCTTCATCTGTAGTTATGGGTTTTAATTCCAGATTAGCTCCAGTAGGATCGTAAATGCTAGCGTAAGTTCTTATGTTGTTGTTCTCATCCATAGTGTGATCTGTATATACGAGGTAATTATTTTTAAATTCGTCGGAGTCGATAGTTAAAATAACTTCACATTTGACGCTTTCTCCTTTATCATTTGTCATCGTAAATACATTTTTATTTTCTTCCATTTTTTATTTGCTTCCTTTCATTCTTATATAAGTGTTTAGTATGACACTTGCTGCGACAGAATCTATATGTCCTTTTCGCTTTTTTCTACTCATGTTTGCATCGAGTAAATATTTTTCTGCTTCCATTGTCGATAATCTTTCGTCTACTAGAGTTATGGGTATATCCAAGTGATTTTCGAGCACTTTCTTGAAGTCGGTACTCCTTTTCGATGCGAAGCCCATCGAGTTGTCCATATTCTTGGGTAATCCCAAAGCTATCTCTTTGACATCCTGTTCTTCTATTATAGACTTCAAAGGCTCTATAAGTTCTTCGTAGTCGACGAACTTTAATGTTTTGTATGGATTTGCAATCATCCCTAAACTGTCTGTGATCGCAATCCCAAGTGTCTTTGTTCCTAAGTCTAGCCCTAAAATTCTCATCGGATATAATTTTTCAATAGAGTCTCAATTATTTTAGCTCTATCCAAACTCGTTATTTTCTTTCGCGAATCTTTATAGCTGGAAATATAACCAGGGTCACCACTTAAAAGATATCCCACTAGCTGATTGATAGGATTATATCCTCTTTCCTCTAAAGCGTCATATATTTCTTCTAAAGTTTTTTGAACTAATGTGGTCTCTAATTCTTCGACATTAAATAATCTAGTTTCGTACATTTTGTCTTCACCTCACGTCACTTAATTGTAACAAATCTTTCTTATATAGACAAGGTCTTAGTCGTTATTTTCAATTTTTACGAGCACTTCGCGCGGTTTAGAACCGTTTTGAGCACCGACGATTCCTCTTTCCTCTAAAAGGTCGACAATTCTAGCTGCTCTATTGTATCCCACTTTAAATCTTCTCTGTAATAATGAAGCGCTGATTTTTCCCGTTTGAACTGCAAATTCGACTACTTGGTCATATAGTGGGTCGTCATATTCTTCTTTATCCATGTTTTCGCCGACGACATGTGTCTCTGTTACTTCGTCATATGACGGCAAAGAAGATGTAAAGTCTTGAGAGGATACGTGTTTAATCAATCTGTCTACTTCGTCATCAGAAATGAAATTTCCTTGTATTCGTTCTGTAACAGATGCTCCCATAGGATAATATAACATGTCACCTTTTCCGACGAGTCTTTCTGCCCCTATTTGGTCTAATATGGTTCTAGAGTCTATTCCGCTTGCAACGGCAAACGCTATACGAGATGGAATGTTTGCCTTTACTACTCCTGTAATGACATCTGTCGAAGGTCTTTGTGTTGCCACTATAAGGTGTATACCAGCTGCTCGGGCCATCTGTGTGATACGCATGATAGAATCTTCTACTTCTTTACTTGCTACTACCATCAAGTCGGCTAACTCATCGATTATGACAACTAAATAATACATTCTGTTTTCTACAGTCTGCCCTGCTTTTGCATTTTCGGCGTCGACCCATTCATTGTATCCGGCGATGTTTTTGACGTTCTTTTCGGCAAAGACATCGTATCTCTGCTCCATCATCACGACGACTTTTTGTAAAGCGGCACTTGCCTTTCGCGGATCGGTAACAACCGGCCATAAAAGATGAGGAATTCCATTATAATTTGAAAGTTCTACCTTTTTAGGATCGACCATAACTAATTTTACTTCGTCAGGTCTTTTTGTCATCAAAATAGTCGCGATAAATGAATTTATACATACCGATTTTCCGGATCCAGTTGAACCTGCAACTAAGAGGTGTGGCATCTTAGATATGTCGGCCCATTTTATTTGACCCATCAAGTCTTTTCCTAAAGCAACAGGAATATTAGCCTTAACCGAGTCTTTAGTCGGATGAGTCAATACTTCTCTTATAGGTACAGGAATTACTTTGTTATTAGGTATTTCTACTCCGACTGTGCTCTTTCCAGGAATTGGAGCCTCTATTCGGACATCTTTGGCGGCAAGTGCTAAAGCTATCTCTTTATGGATGCTCGTAATTCTACTTACTTTCGTTCCAGATTTTATCTCTACTTCAAATTGAGTGACTGCTGGACCTTCGTGAATTTCGACAACTCTTCCACTGATTTGGAAATCGGCTAAAACTCTTTCTAATGCTGCTTTATTAGATTGTAGGAACTCAGTAGAGTTTACTTTTCCCATAGGTTTAACTTTATCTAAAATATCTAACGTCGGTAAAACGTAGTTCTTCTGTTCATGAGTTTCTCTTACCACATCGTTTTCAATAGGTTGTTCATGGTTAACACTCATCTGTAATTGTTCTTCATGGCGGTTTTGACTCTCATTTAGTAGATCACCCATGTTCGAATATACCTTTACGTTTTCTAAAGACTCTGTACATATAGTATCTTCGATACTTCTCTTTTTGTCTTTTCCAAATAGCGATTTTTTCTTAACAGGTTCTCTTTCTTCCTCTTCAGATTTCTCTTCTTCGTCATCAGATTCGCTTTCCGGTATTTTAACCTTATCGAACATCTTGCCGAAGAAATCTAAGATATCGCTTACATTCAAATCGAATAGTAGAATCGCTCCTAGTATTGCTACTACAACTAGGACTATTCTAGTTCCATCGAAAGCGAAACATTTCGTCAGTATGACGGTAAAAATTCCACCGATTATTCCTCCACCAGAGTTGACGGTCGAATCGACGATGCCAGAATCCATAAACGTATTGATAGTAGCCTCTATGATCTCTTTTCCATTTAGGTTTTCTACTATTGCATACTCCATGTGTGAATATACCAAGAGTGCTAGGACTATCATATATACGCCGATCAATTTCATCTTAAAATAATTAGGAGTAGTTCTCTTTACGAGCATGTGTATTCCCGTTAGGAGGCATGCGATCAATGCGATAACATACCAAGTTCCCATCAAAAATATTGCAAACCCTTTGATCACGTGGCCGACTGGTCCGAAAGATCCAAATCCCATGATTGCAATTAATATCAATAAAACGCCCCAGAGTTCGGCAGCGTAAGAATCATTTTTTTTAGTACTAGCTTTGCTAGTTTTCTTTTTTGCCATACTTACTTCACCATTATAATTATATAATAAAGAAAATCTTTAGTAAAGCGCTTTTACGTCTATTAGACGGCAACAAAAAAACTCTATTTAATTTAAATAGAGTCCACATTTACTTTTATTTTGGGTAAGTTTTGTTTATAGGCACAAGCGTTAACTAGAGTTCTAACAGCTTTGATCGTCGATCCGGATTTTCCGATAATCGTACCCATATCATCACTGTGAACTATTATGTCTAGTATTACGTTACCGTCTTCATCTTCAAATTCTTGTATCTTCACGATGTCTTTGTTCTTTACTAAACCCAATATAAGTTTTTCTGTGAAATTTTTAACGGCATCCATCTATTATTTTCCTTCTTTGTTACCGTTTTTAAATTTAGCCCAAGTTCCGTTTTTGCTCAGCATGTTTCTAACAGTGTCTGTAGGTTGAGCACCATTTTTAAGCCATTTAAGAGCTTTTTCCTCGTCTATTTTGATTTGGTCCTCTTTTGCTACTGGATTGTATGTTCCAACGATTTCGATGAAACGTCCATCTCTCGGACTTTTAGAATCTGCTGCTACGATTCTGTAAAAAGGTTTAGCTTTAGCGCCCATTCTTTTAAGTCTCAATTTAACAGCCATCTCTTATCCCTCCATTCGTTAAGATGATGTTATCATATGGAAAAAAGAAAGTCAACCTTTTTTGGTTGACTAATCTAGATCCTTAAAATTAAATTCTTTCGTTTTATCTAGTTGTTCTTCTTCCTTTACGCCGTATCTCATCTTCAACTGTTCTAGAGCTTCTTCATCGAAGTTTTGAGTTCTATCATCGTCGTATAGTTCTTTTTTTAAATTCTCGGTGATACTCTCTTCTTCGTCATCTGATCCTTCTTTAACTGTTATTGTTGCATCTTTTCCTTTTGAACTCTTGTTCTTATTTTTGTCATTAGGTTTTTTCTTTTTAAACAATAAGAATGAAACTCCACCGACTATCAATACTACTATTGCTCCTATTAATACAAGAAGCCATGGATTTTTCTTTTTTTCTTTCTCTTCTTCGTCATCTTTTGTAGGAGTTGAGGAATCGTCTTCTTCTTTTTCTTCTTCTTTGATTACAGTAATTTCATAAATCTGTTCTTCTTCTTTATTAGAAGATAACACTTTTATCTTGACGACGTTTTCTCCTTCGATAAATTTTTCATTTCCTTCGATTGTCACCTCTGCTAGAGGATCTTCTGTTTCATATTTAAAATTCAGTTCTGTTATGTCTTTTCCGACTTTAACCGTATATTTGTTGTTTTTAGAATCGAATTCCGGACTCAATTCAACTCCTATGTTGTTTATGTCTAGCTTTTTTAAATAGGCACTAGGTTCAGCTATTTCGCCTCTTATAATCTTAATCTTATAAGTGTTTTTAGTGACGCCATCTTCTGCCGTGACTACTATTTCATGTTCGTTTTCTCCCATCTCTAGAGTTTTTGAGCCAGTTCCTGTCTTAGTCGAACCTAAACTCGAATCTGCAGTAAATCTGATCGAGTTAATGGTATCTTTGACTTGGACTGTATATTCCATTACATCTTTTGAAAATTCTGGGCTCAAAGTTCCCTGGCTGACCTTAAGAGAAGTTAAAAATGCTTCAGTAGATTTAGGCTTTTCATATTTAACAGTACCTTCAATAACCTTAATTCCCGCTTCTCCAACGGCAAAGGGAGTACCACCTTTATAAAATTTAACGTTAGTGGGTGTTATTTTAAAATTTGTACTCAACTCTGGAGCTGTTTTAAAGGAAATAGTTCCAGTAGTCGCTATCAACTTGTTATTTGCAGTTTGCTGATTACCTGAAAAAGTGTAAATAGTCTCTCCATTAGGACCAGAAGTCACACCGAAATCTAATCCGACAATTTTAACGTTGTCGATCTCTACTAAATCTGTTCCCGTTACTGATAACTGGAATTCTACTTTGTCGTATTCTCCGAGATCGGAGTCTCTAAGTTCTACTCCAATACTCTTCGATGCACCGGCAGGTGTCGATCCGCTCCCAACGGCTAAAGTAGCTGCATCTATTTTTCCAATTAAACATAGTGAGAATGCAGTTGCTAACGCCAATCTTTTAAAACTTTTTTTCATCAATAATTCTCCTTTTTATATCAATTTCAATAAAATTTCGTTCATCACATAAATATATTTTGGATTTATGAAAATATAACCGTCCTTATAGATCAATTCTCGGTTCTTTATAAGTGGTTTTACCGGAAATACGTCTTGTAAATTTACTTCATACTTGTCAAAAAATTCTTGTAAGCATATTCCTTCTGTCTTTCTGAGAGCTAACATCAGTTCGTTTTCCATCATCTCGACTTTGCTGACTAGATGTTCGTTTGCCTTATAGCGACCCAAAAGGTATTCGTCGAAACTTTTAGTGTTTTCATATCTAAATCCCTTTATGTATCCAGCTGCACCGAGACCAAAACCGTAGTACTCTTCATTATTCCAGTATTTCACATTGTGTCTAGAACGACGACCCTTTTTGGCATAATTAGATATCTCATAATGTTCATATCCCGACTTTTCCAATTTGTTTTCTATATATGCGTACATCTTGGCTTCTTCTTCTTCCTTTATGTTTTCGTCTTCTCTAACTCTACACAAAGTGTGATCTTCTATTATCAAAGAATATGTACTTATGTGATCTGGTTCTAACTTTAAAAATAGATTTAGATCTTTTTTTAAGTCTTTAACTCTCTCATATGGAATACCATACATCAAATCTATGTTGATGTTATCGAAACCCAAACTCCTGGCCATACATATCTTTTCTTCTGCTTCATCAAAAGTAACTTCTCTACCCATAAAAGCTAATTTATCTTTATCGAAAGACTCGATTCCGATAGAGAGTCTGTTGACACCCATGTCTTTTAAATCGACTAAGAGTCTCTGGTCTATATCTTCGATATTACATTCGAACGTAAACTCACAGTCCTCACTAATATTAAATTTTTCGATGATACTTTTTAGTCTTTCTAGTTCGTATTCACTCAACGATGAAGGCGTTCCTCCGCCGATATATAGAGTGTCTACCTCCTCTTTATCGTAAAAATCATCTATTTCGCTTTCGAGTTTTTCCAAATAAGGAATTATTAGTTCTTTGTTGTAGAGAACTTTAGCAAAATCGCAGTACGAACATATAGACCGACAAAACGGTATGTGTATATAGATACTGGCCATACACTTCACTCCTACCCTGAATAATCAAAATTATATCATCTTTATGTCCATTGATCAAGCTTTCATTTTTAAGCTACACCCGGGCTAGAATGGCAAAAAATCATTCCACTCAGAAATGACTTTTATTCCAATATACTCTCTTTTTCATCGAAGTCTACATGGACGAATTTTCTACTCGAGAGAAAGTCGCACATGTGGACGAATTTTTCTTCTACGGTCTTAGGGAGTGGCAATATTATATTAGGTTCAAATGAATTTGTCGTCCATTTACCCATATGACTTGCCGTCATACTTACAATCCTGGATAACTCTTCGTCCGATAAAGATAGTTTATCTTTGCAATCTGTTAGATATTTACCTATCAGTAAAGGATGATCAAATTTGGTGTATCTAGTTTCGACGAGACCTTTTTTAACTCCGTCATGTATGAGAAGAGAAAAGATGATTAAATCTTTAGTATCGTCGTCGAATTTATATATAGTAAAAAGGTCATATGCAAATTTTACCGCTACTTTGACATGTCTTACGAGTCCTCCCTCTCCAAGCGAGAACGGAGGATGGTATTTACCAGTAGACGATGCCTCTATTTTATAGAAATAGTCTGGTAATAAGTCGAGCATCGTGCGAGCACTTTCTCTTATTCTATCGCTTTTAATGTATTTAAGTTCGTTTTCAAATGTATCACTTTTATTCATATCTTTATTCCTTCTCTCTATTTGTCAGATTTTAAAATGCTTAAGAAAGCCTCAGACGGAAGTTCAACTCTTCCTACCATTTTCATACGTTTTTTTCCTTCTTTTTGTTTTTCTAAAAGTTTTCTTTTACGTGAAATATCTCCACCATAACATTTAGCTAGAACGTTCTTTTTCATCGCACTTATCGTCTCTCTAGCGATTATTTTAGAACCAATAGATGCCTGAATAGGAACTTGGAACATCTGTCTAGGTATTATTCCTTTCAGGTTTTCTACTATAGTCTTTCCTCTCGTATAAGCGTAATCTTTGTGGACGATCACCGATAAAGCATCGACCATCTCGCCATTTAATAGGATATCCATCTTTACTAAATCGCTCACTTGATAACCAGATATTTCATAATCGAAAGAAGCATAACCTTTCGTGGAACTTTTAAGTTTATCAAAGAAGTCGTAAACTATTTCGGATAGCGGAAGATAGTAATGGATATTGACACGAGTCGGATCTATATATTCTGTATTATCGAAGATACCTCTTTTATCTTGACAGAGGTTCATAATAGAGCCGATATAATCAGTTGGTACTAAGATATTGGTGTAAATATATGGTTCTTCGATAGAAGAGATAGTCGATTTGTCTGGCATTTTATTTGGACTATCGATCTCTAATGACTCACCGTTTGTAAGGTTAACTCTATATATTACACTTGGCGAAGTCGCGATGATGTCTATATCGAATTCTCTTCTAATTCGTTCTTCTATGACATCCATGTGTAACAATCCTAAAAATCCACATCTAAAACCGAAGCCTAACGCATCAGATGTCTCTGGATCGATAGATAAAGCAGCATCGTTCAATTTAAGTTTTTCTAAGGCGTCTTTTAAGGCTTCGTATTTATTCGGTTCTATAGGGAAAAGTCCCGAATAAACCATCGGTTTCATAGGCTTATAACCCGATAGTTGTTGGGTAGATTCTGATCTTTTAACTGTCAGAGTATCTCCGACTTTTACACCTTCGATGTTTTTAATCGCCGCACTTACCCAGCCGACTTCGCCACTTTTTAATTCGTCTTTTAGCACTATCTTCGGAGTATTTTTACCGAGTTCTACTACTTCGAATTCTTCGCCTGTAGCTAAAAATTTGATAGTGTCTTTGATTTTGATGTTTCCTTCGACTACCTTTACTGAGACTATTACTCCCCTGTAAGCATCATATAATGAGTCGAATATAAGCGCTCTAGTTTTTGCATCGTTATCGATTTTTGGAGGGTTAATTCTTTCTATAATAGCTTCTATTAACTCTTTTACTCCCTCTCCTGTCTTTCCACTACAAAGAATGATGTCTTCATCTTTAAAACCTAAAACGGTCTTAAGTTCTTCTTTTACTTTTGGAATGTCGGCGTTCGGAAGATCGATCTTATTTATGACTGGAATTATAGTCAAATCGTTTTCTAAGGCCAAATAGAGATTTGCTAAAGTCTGAGCTTCGATACCTTGAGCAGCATCTACTACTAAAATGGCCCCTTCACAC
Source organism: uncultured Bacilli bacterium (assembly GCA_910587535.1). Lineage (GTDB taxonomy): Bacteria > Bacillota_I > Bacilli_A > RF39 > UBA660 > RUG11867. Next base: position 12,107 of record CAJUKM010000006.1, on the reverse strand, counting down.
GCAGCTAGACTCCTACTAACCTCATATGAGAAGTCTACGTGTCCAGGAGTATCTATCAAATGAAGAGTATATTCTTCTCCTTTAAAATCATATTTTAACTCGACTGCGTTTAGTTTGATCGTAATTCCTCGTTCGCGTTCGATATCCATACTATCTAACATTTGACTTTTTAATTCTCGTTTATCAACTCCACCCGTTATCTCTAAAATACGGTCTGCCAGTGTACTCTTACCGTGGTCTATGTGTGCGATGATCGAAAAATTTCTGATGTTTGACTGTTTCATAAAGTTTCACCTAAACGGTATTATACTATTTTATATTTTTTTTGACAAATAAAAAACCAAAAGATTTTAGTTGTCAGTATCTTTTGGTAATATTGTATGGGAATGAGAAGTTTGTGAACTTTTATTGTTAGAACTTTCTGATATTGTAAAATAAGTTATTGAATCGCCATTTGTATATTCTATATATCTATTCATTTGGTTTCTTTTTATTTTCCCTTAGTGTTTTCTTTTTCTTTTATCTTACCAGATACTTCTATACCTGCAAAAACTTTTGGTGTTCCTGAAGCCTTTAAACTTATGTCATCAACTTGAAATCCGTTGTCTTCTAATATAGTGCTTAAAGCTTTTAAAAATTCTTCTTCTGAAATTACATGTCTTAGACATTTTTCTCCTTTATCTGTCTTGATCGTTTCTTGTAGTTCGTAATGAACTGTTACGGGTGCTGGTGTACTAGCTGTTTTTTTAGTATTTATAACTTTTCCGTATCCGACACTGGGAGTAACTTCTTTTCCTTCGTATCTTTTATAATATAGGCTTACTAAACAATATGTTTGATGTGCATCAAATTCCATTTAAATTTCTTCCTTTCTTCGGACTATTCTAACAAAATATATGTTAGTATGGCAACTATTTTTATTATTTTTGCTTTTAAAATCGATCACGATAATAGTTTTCCCAATATAGACAGTACATTTTTGATGCCTTTATTTAGAAAATCATCGACGTTTTTGCTCAACGTATAGCCCAATTTAGAGGCATTGTTCGTATAGTCTTTATTTTGATCTTCTAAATAACTTTCGATATCTACTACCTTTCCATTTGCTATGTCCTCTTCAAATTCTTTTATTTGACTTTCTGTAAATTCTACTTTCCTGCGTATATTTCCGTCATAATACCCCGTAGCATTTAAAGCATATAGAGATATGTATATTATGAATAAGAATATCAAAGTTATTTTAAACCAATTAAGTTTTTTCTTTTTATCCAACTCTTTATCCTCCTATTACCTCAAAAATCGATTTAGCAATCACGCCTAGCGTATTCGAAACATCTTCTATCGTATTTTCTACTCCTCCTACTTCTATAAGAAGTGCTTTATTGAATACGTCTTGATTATATACTCCATTTACGCCAGCGCCCGATTTTCTAGATATTCCCCTACTCAATCTCTTATCTATTTTTGAATTTATATCTTCTGCTAGCTTTGAGTTCGACTCGAAATAGTTATAGTCTGTTCCGACCACGAACATGATTCTAGCGTAATTCTTGCCGTCGATTTGTGTTCGAGAAACGCTTGCATTTACAGCATCTCTATGTAGATCTACTATCAATTCGATAGAAGGATATTCTGCTAGTCTTTTTTCTAGATAATATCTGCTGGCTTTATAACTGCTATTGTAGTTTAAGCCGTTTTGTCTTAGCCAATCGGTCATCTTTTCGGCTTCGACATAAGAAGGAATACCTAAATCTTTTAATCTTTCACTCAATATGTAGCTAGCCATTTTTACACTGTATTTTATGTTATAACTCTCAAGAAGAACGTTGTCATACGTCTCTGAATCGTGTGAATTGTAGATATATACGCGGGGAACTGGATCATTTTCGTGATTTTTAACGAGTTCTAACTCGTCCGTTTTAGTTGGGGTTCCTTTTATATCCAATGCATAGTTTAGACCCGCTTTTAGCATATCTTTAGGATTCAATAAGTCTAGGCTCAAGATACTTTTTCCGTTTGTAGCAAATTCTAATAGATCTTTTGAAATTTTTTCATCATCGAAAAAATCTTTGATACTAGTCTTTAATAACATGTTAAATGTTACGACTAGTGAAAGATATATTAAAAATATAAAAAATGCGATTTTATAAAGCCATCTTTTCTTTCTATTTTTTGCAACAAATGCTTTTTTCATAATATCACCTTGTACACTATATTTTAATAGATTGGGTGTACAAAATATGTAGAATTTAGTTGCAAACTGATATTTTATTTGATAAAATACTTTTGTACGTGAGAAACGAGGTGAAATCATGCCAATTATCAAAAGTTCAAAAAAATCTGTAAAGACTGATAAAGTTAAAACTGCATCTAACAATTTCTACACTAGAACAGTTAAGAATGCGATTAAAAATACAGAAAAATCTATAATCGAAAAAAACACTGAAGCTGCTCAAGCTAATTATAAAAAGACTGTTCAAGCGATCGATAAAGCTTGTAGTAAAGGTCTAATTAAGAAAAACACATGTGCTCGTCAAAAGAAGAGATTAAATAAAAAAGTCAAAGAAATGGCTAACTAATAGTCATTTTTATTTTGTAAACGAATAGAGTTTTTATAGTAAAAGACGTTTAATTTTGTTATAATTTTTAATAGGTGAAGATATGAAACGATTTGGCTTACCCTTTTTACTTTTAGTAATTTTAGGCATTATGATATATAAAATCGATGACATCAGCGACTATGCAGCAAATCTAGTGAGCGCTAGACCGATAGTGACTATCGAAGATGCGAATGAATATAAGAGCGAAAACGATTATTTATTCGTTCAAAAATCTACTGATTTTGTCCCTTATAGCAAACAGGACATTATAAATATATTTTATTCGATCTTTAATAACGGATATGAGACATTCACTTTTTATTGTCCTACTGAGTATACCGAGTGTAGAGATGATGTCGAAGAGATAACAGGAAATCAAAATACTATCACACATATTGGAAATTTTGTCCATCCTTTTAACAATTTTACTAATCTCAAAGTTGTAACAGATTCTTTGGGTGAAGTCGACGTAATCGTCACTAAAATGTACGATTCTACTAAAATCGATGCGATAAACACTAAACTCGATGAAATATTTAGAGAAATCTTTACCGAAGGAATGGATATAAACGACAAAATATTAAAGATACACGATTATATAATCGATCACGCCTATTACGATTTAGATGAAAGCGAAAATTCAGGAAATGCATATGGAGCCCTGATCGAGGGGAAATGTAAGTGTTCTGGGTATGCCGATGCCATGGCGATTGCCCTATCTAAGCTGGGTATCAAAAATTATAAAGTGGCAAGTGAAAAGCACGTCTGGAATGCCTTATATCTCGATGGCGAATGGAGCCAAATAGATCTCACTTGGGACGATCCAGTCGTAGAAAACGGCGCGACTATAACAGATACTATTAGACATAAGTTCTACATGGTCGATACCCCTACTCTAATGTCTTATGATACACTAGAGCACAATTTTGATAGAACGGTTTATTTAGAAGTAAAATAAAAACTGGAGGCAATCCAGTTTTTTAATGTTTATCTACATTTATATGTGTATTCGTCAATTTCTCCAAAAATAGTTAAAACTTTAGGGAATCCTGGATCTCGGAATGGATTCTCTTTATCTACATCTGCCGACGCATTTTTATGGTCGTCGTCTAAGGTAACAGTTATGATTGTACAGTCTAAACACTCGTTGTCATCTAGAGGATTTTCGATAAAGCAACTACCATTTTCGTTTTCTTTTTCATAGGCATTGGCGGCCATGAGGTCTTCGACAGTCATGGTAAATTTGTAATGACAATCTTTCGATTGAACTCCAGAAACTGGGTCGGTATAGTTATCGCATTTGCAATAGTTAGTATTAGACGTACAATCTCCTAGTTTATTTTTAATTTTATTACTATTATTTTGAGCATAAATTACAGCTGCTTGCTTAAAGGAATCTATTTTACTGTTAAACCCTTTCGTCTTCATCTTTTTGCTGATTCCCATTATGTTCGGAACGGCAATCGCCATCAACAAACTCAATATTACTATTACTGTTAACAATTCTACTAAAGTAAATCCTCTATTTCTTTTCATACTATGTTCACCATAAAAATGATATCAAAAAGTACAAAAAAAAGCAAATACTAGAATCAGTCTAATATCGCCTTTATTCTTCTTATGCCTGCACTAGAAGCTTCTTCTTTTACAATCTTGAAATGATGCAATTCTTTTGTCGAAGAAACGTGTGGACCAGTACATATCTCTTTTGATGCATCTCCTATCGAATAGACAGTAACGACATCGGGATATCTTTCGATAAACATCGCTTCTGCTCCACTTTTTACAGCTTCATATTTATCCATCTCATCTTTCGTTACGACTAAGTCTTTATCTATCCATTCATTTATCAAGTCTTCTAATGATTTTTTTTCTTCATCTGTGAGCTTTCGATCGAAGTTGAAATCGAATCTCATCCTTTCAGGTGTGATGTTGCTTCCCTTTTGATGAATGTCATCGTCATTTAGTACAATTTTTAAAGCTGCATTTAATAGATGGGTTGCCGTATGATAGCGTGTCTCTATCTCACCAGTGCCAGATAATCCACTTTTAAATTTGTTTTCAGCACCGGCACGCGATTTCTCTTGATGTGCTTTAAATTTTTCTTGAAATCCTTCTTTGTCGACTGATATGTTTTGCTCTGATGCTAGTTCCATTGTCAATTCTATCGGGAATCCATATGTGTCATATAGATGGAAGGCTGTCTCTCCGTCGACGGAATTATTTTTACAATTAGTGATAGCTTTAGAAAACTCCTTTAGTCCTTTTTCAAGAGTTTTAGCAAATTTATTTTTTTCAGTTTCGACTATAGACAAGATGTTCTCTCTGTTTTCTTCTAGTTCGCTATAATACTCTTTATAATCCTCTATGATCATGAGAATAAGTTTTTTAAGAAAATCTCCGTTGACATCTATTCCTAAATTGTTCATATGTCGAATAGATCTTCTTATCAGTCTTCTAACGATATATCCCTGATCGGTGTTTGAAGGTTTTATGCCAGAATTTTCTCCTACTATAATAGTGACAGCTCTAATGTGGTCGGCGATGATGCGCATGCTTTTCTTATTTTCGCCTGAGTATTCTTTATCACTTTCAGTTTCGATCAATTTTATATAATCTTTAAAGATACTCGATAGATAGTTATCGTTTACTCCCTCTAAAATAGCAGTAGTCCGCTCTACACCCATTCCAGTATCGACGTTTTGATGTTCAAGTGGCTTGAATCCGTTTTCGTCGTGGTTATATTGCATGAAAACGTTGTTCCATATTTCTACCCATCTCTCGTCGCTCGGATCGTGTTTTTCTGGTACTGGATCGTCGCTTCGCCAATAGAATATTTCCGTATCAGGACCGCATGGACCGAGAAGTTCCATGTTTGGCCACCAGTTATCGTCGACTCCTAAATAGCTTATTCTTTCTTTTGGGATGCCGAGTGATTCCCAAATCGCTGCAGACTCTGAATCTTTAGGAACGAGAGCGTTTCCTTCGAAAACAGTTACTGCCAATCTATCTACTGGAATATGTAAATGTTCAGTTAAAAACTCAAAACTCCAGGTAATGCTTTCTTTTTTAAAGTAGTCTCCTAAACTCCAATTTCCGAGCATCTCGAAGAACGTATGATGAGTCGTATCTCCTACTTCGTCTAAATCGTTAGTACGAACACACTTTTGATAATCGACTAGTCTTTTACCTAATGGATGTGTTTGTCCTTTTAGATATGGAGTTAACGGTTGCATTCCAGCAGTATTAAATAATACCGTATTATCATTTTCTGGTACTACAGGGCTACTAGGAACCTGCTTGTGATCCTTACTAATAAAAAAATCTATATATAAATCTTTTAATTTCATAATTCTATTCCTTCCAAATATTCAAATATCTTCTCTTTTAAACTCTCTAAGGAGTCATCATTTATTATAGTATAATCGTATGAATCGTATTTATCAAGGGCAGTTTCAGTATTATGTCTCTTTTGATCATCGCTCAGATAGTTTTCAAAATCAGGTCTTTTTATCAGAATAGAAGTCGTATTTAAGTCTTTTTTTTCTTTAAAATAGTCGATCTCTATAGGTATTCTAGCATCGGAGATGACTACAGCGTCTGCGAATTCTCGATAAATATCCATGTCTTCTTCTAATCTTTTTACAAAAAATTCTTCCTTGCCCAATTTTTGTCGTATCACATCAGTACCCAATTTTTGTAATATATCGCGCGGTTTAGTTTCTTCATTTCCGTCCCAATCTGTCAATTCCATAGCGTACATCTTGATATATTTTGCATAACTTGTTAGGATACATTTCTTCCCTTTCTGCTCATAATATTCTTTTATATAGTCACCCAGTGTTGTCTTACCATGTCGAGCTTTGCCACTGATCAAATATATTTTAAAATCTTTCATACGATTCACCAAATAAATTATACCACGGATTGGGGTAAAGAAATAAAAAAATTAAAGTTTTAACTTTAATTCAAATATATTAAATGAAGTTTTTATTGCAGAAAAGAAGATATGAGGGACGAAATACTGACATATAGTATATAAGATGAAATACATTCAAAAATCAAGAGAGAATAAGTATTTCTAAAATTTAAACTTAATAATTTGCACAATCTATATAGTACATAAAATATGAAAAGATTTATTAAAAAATGCCAATTTAAAAATATTAAGATAATAAAGTATAATACTACTGGATAAATATTTTTAGTAAATGGAATCAATAACGCGACTAGGTGAAGAGTATAGGGAGTAAATGCACTCAATAAGAAGTCGCATACTATTAAAAATATAATCATGATAGTACCATCAAATAATTTAATGAATCGAAATCGACGAACGGTTCTACATAAACTATTTGTTCTACTCCTTTTTGTTCGGTCCTTTTTACCTTTCCAATCGGAATATCTGCAGCAATTTCTTGAAGTCCGCTAGTGGTCACTTCTGTTCCTATTTCTATTTTTTTATAGTTGTCTATATTATGTATGATGAATTCTTTATTCGTTTTATCGTATAAATCGAGCATTCCAAAAGTCTCACCTATTTTGACGCTCAATTTGATCTTTCCTGTTAAAAGTTTAACTTTTGCTGTAGTTTTATTCGAGTCTTCAACTATTCCAACTAGTCCATGTTCGTTTAATACAAGCGAATTGTTTTCTACTTTATTGTCGACCGCGATTATAAGAAAATCGTAGAAATCATAGATATTTCTGATAGCGATTTTTCCTAAGACGTGAGGGTGATCTTCGTATATTTTTAAATTTGCCATCGATTTTTCATATTCGGAGATGATCTGTTTTAAGTGTTCGTTTTCTCTTTTTAATGTGACATCATACAGTACTTTTCGATTATTTTCTCTAAAAAATGACAGAGTATTCCCGAGTGCGGTCATGATGGCATTATGGGTTATTATGAAAAGAAATAAGACTGCTACTATGTTTAATGCTGGTCTCATTTTATTCATAGACTAACACCCCTTCTTCTAAAAAACTATAATAACCTTCCCTACTGACTACCAAGTGATCGAGAACTTTGATTCCTAAAATTTCCCCAGCCTCGATAAGAACTTTAGTAACTTCATCATCTGCTTTAGAGGGATGAACATTACCGCTTGGGTGGTTATGCATGACTATTATAGCTTTAGCACTTTCTAGTAAAGCGATTTTAAAGACTTCTCGCGGATGAACTAACGATGAGTCGAGCGTTCCTTTGAAAATAATCTTGTGTGTCAAATATCGTTTTTGAGAATTTAAATATATTGCCATAAAATTTTCTTGTTTTGAGTCGCTTATATATTTTGCAAAAAAACGATATGCGTCTACTGAATTGTTTATTTTAGTTCTTTCTTTTATATTGTTTTCACTAAATATTCGTTTACCCAGTTCTATGGACGCTAAAAGAGTGGTTGCTTTAGCCGTTTTTAATCCTTTAATTTTCTTTAAACTGTTTATCGACGCATCTTTTAAATCGGAGATACTTTTTAGTTCTTTCAGGACTTCTCTGCTTATGGAAGAGACCGATTCTCCTCTAGAACCAGTTCTAAAGATTATCGATAGCAGTTCTTCATTGGAAAGACTTTTAGCGCCATATGCTAAAAGTCTTTCTCTTGGGCGATCTTCTTCTGGAATATCTTTTAATAAAATCGACATCATACCACTTCCTTGTAAATGTTTAGTAGTTCCTCATTTATAGATAGTTTACTTTCGTCATTTGTCTTGCACATCATAGTTTCATATTTATAGCTTTTGTCTATAAGAGAATCTTCTACTTTGATACTCTTGAGATAATAGTTTATTCCCCTATTGGATAAATAACCAGTGATGAAATCGATGTTTTCATCATTATTTAAAATGGAGTAATATACTCTATAAAGATCATTATCCTTAAATACTAATCCTCCATAGTTATCCATCATCTTATTCGCATTATCTGCGTCTTTAAATACCCCTATTTGTACTGCAATTGCATTGTGTTTGTCGACGTCCTTTATAGTCTGTCTTTCTACTGTTTTAAAAAGAACAAGAGCACAAGTACATCCAACTATAACTGCTAAAAAAACTGGTTTTAATTTTTTCATATATATATCACCTATAACGATGATACTATATTATCTATCACTTTTTTGTCGAAATAGTGAACTACTCTACTTATATTTTACCGGATCGTTTTTGTTTTTCTCATCGACCTAGATTAATGAGATCGCGTTTCTCAATTATGAATAATTTATACCCTTTGTAAAAACAATAGAAGACATCTTCCTTAGATATTTCGTTTTTTCTGAGCATATATTCGAGCCATACTTTACTTTTATTTATCCTTCTAAGCGTACTTGATTGTATTTCTCCATCGACGATTAGAGGAAGCGGACAATTTTTGTCGAACAATTTTTTTTCAAATATAGATAATTTTCCATTTGCCTCTAAAAGTGCGTATTCGACATCTTCTATACTCTTTATGCTTTTCTGTCTCAATTCTAAAAGTAAATCATCTATCGTGTATCTCTGTTTTACCATTTCTTTAAAGTCTACTCTACCTTTGTCTATGATAATCGATGGTTTTCCTCCAAAGAAGGTTCTTATCTTTTTCGATTTGAGTGCTATTCTCGCTAAAAGTATCTCTAAAATTACTAAGACAACTATCGGTATTACTGTCATAAAGAGCGTGTCTTGAGTATTTTCTATGCTTATTGCGACTAATTCGGCAATCAAAATGGATACGATTAAGTCTACTACACCTAATTGTCCGACCTCTCTTTTTCCCATTATTCTAAACATAAACATGACAAAAAAGTAAAAAAATATAGTTCTAAAAAGTACACTAAACAATTCTTTCATATGTATCACCAATCATATTATGGTAAAAAAATTCTCTTTTTAATCAAAAAAATCCTCGAAAAGAGGATCTATTATCGTTTGTTCTTCGTTATAAGATTTTTAAGTTTTAAAGTAAATCCAAAGGCGAATACTACAAAAGAGCTCAAAATAGATACTATGAACATCAAAATGTATGTAGTATATAATTTATCCTTCACAAAATATAAACCTATGATGATAGCAAGTAAAAGTATGCTTTCTACCATGAGCATTTTGTGTTTAATCTTTGTGCAATTTACCGCAAGAGTATTAAAAAAATCGATTAGTAGATAAAGGTATATCGTCGAGAAAAGAATCTCTAATACGGTAGTATTTTCATACTGCATGAAAATTAAAAATATCGAAAAAAGTAGAAGTTCTTTCATATTTATCGAAGAGAAAAAGTTCTTATTCATATGAGCAAAATATTTTTCTTTGTTTTCTCCTTTTTTTTCAAATACATTAATTCTATAGAGCATAATCTCTATATAGTAAAGTATCCATGGTATGAAAGTAGCAAGCTCTAAATATTTCATTTTTCTATCACTCCATCCAAACTAAAACTTTTTGCTTCTTTTATCTTTACTTTAGCGATAGTTCCGATAAGATCTGATCCACCAGTAATATTTACCAGTTTCATCGTTTCTGTATATCCACAAACTATGTTTTCTCCTTTTTCGCTAGGACCAGTTATTAAGACGTCTACTGTCTTTCCTAAATATTTTCGATTAGCTTCTAGACTATAATCGTTTACTAATACATTCAGTTTTTTGAGTCTTTCTTCTTTTTCTTCCTTAGTTATTGGATCTTCGAGCTTTTCTGCAGGAGTACCTACTCTTTTTGAAAAGATAAAAGTGAAAGCATTATCGTATTTACATTTTCTTACAACATCTAAAGTTTCTTCGAAATCTTCAGCCGTTTCTCCGGGGAATCCGACGATTATATCGGTGGTAATGGCAGCATCAGGTATTCTTTTTTTGATTTTCTCGTATAACTCAAGGTATTCTTCCTTAGTGTATCTTCTTCCCATCAGCTTTAAAATTCTAGAAGAACCACTTTGAAGGGGCAGATGAATATATGGCATTATATTTTTTCTGCTCGCTATTACATCTATCAATTCATCAGTGAAATCCCAAGGATGACTAGTGACAAAGCGTATTCTATCTATTCCTGTGTCGCTAACTCGAGCAAGTAATTCGGGAAAAGATAATTCATCTTCTATGTCTTTTCCATAGGCATTTACATTTTGGCCTAGAAGAGTTACTTCTTTATATCCTTCGTATTTTAGTTTTTCAATTTCTTTTAATATATTTTCAGAGCGTCTACTTCTTTGTTTTCCTCTCGTATAAGGTACGATGCAATATGTGCAGAATTTATCGCATCCATACATTATGTTTATCCATGCTTCTATTTTAGAATCTCTTTTATATTCTAGATTTTCGTAGACGTTTCCTTCGATAGACTCCACTTCTATCGAAGTCTCGCTCATTTTATTTTTTAACATATTTGGAAGATCATGAATGTTATGAGTACCAAATACTAAATCGACATATTTGTGTTTTCTTAATATCTCTTCACATACACTCGGTTCTTGGGCCATACAGCCACAAATAGAGATGATCATATCTTTCCTTGAAGCCTTTTCGTGTTTGCATCTTCCCAAAAAGCCGAACACTTTATCATGGGCGTTTTCTCTAATAGCACAAGTGTTTAGAATGACCAAATCGGCATCTTTTAGAGAATCTGTCTCGATAAACCCTATACCTTCTATTAAATTTTTGATAAGTTCACTGTCGTGGACATTCATCTGGCAACCGTAAGTTTTTAAAAAATATTTTTTTCCTTGAAAAAGGCTTCTATCTCTTAGGATGTCCGCCTCACAATATTTTACTTCGCTTTGGTTTCTAATTTTAGCTTTTTGTAAATCGGGTAATTTCATTTAAACCACACCTAACTAGTGACAATTATAGCAAAATATATATTAATTGTAAATCGTTCTTTGGGCTTTTTTAAACTCTTATAACTTTGGATTTAGACCGACATTACTTCTCATTCTTCATAAATCTCTTCGAGATTGTTATCGTAGTATTTTACTACTCTTTTTGTATCTACTTTGACGTAATTTGCTCCAATCTCTATTTCGGCATCTTTGTCGAATTCTTTAAAGTTATTTGTAAGAACATTATAGATGAGGACGCTTTTTTTGGTGTGTCCATCATCTTCATATTGAACCATCGACAAAAATGTACTTCCGGCAATCTCTTTTAACGAAACATACTCGAATTCTTCCAAGATTTTTTTCTTTTTAGCATCAAACAAAAGCAGTGAATCACCTTTTTTCAAGATAGCAATTTCTTTTTTTGTATGATACTTAGTGTACTTGAAAAGAGATAAATTTAAAAATTCTATCGACTCATATTCATCTTTTAATATTTCTCTATTTCTTTTATTTTTAAGACCATAGTTTTCATATTTATATATAGTATAGCCATATCTATTTTTTAATACTCCGTCGATATCGACTTCTTCTTCATAGTCACTTATGAACTCTTCTTCTTTCATATCATAGTAGGCATATCTATCTTCTTTATTTTTTGTCTCGTAGTCTTGACCATAGTCTATTTTGACTATGTCTTTTTTTTCACTTATCAAAACCAA